>NZ_JBSGBY010000493.1:0-6530 GCF_053601505.1 Nocardia sp. NPDC004722 | reverse complement strand
GCCCTGTCCCGCGCCCTCGCCCGACACGGCGTCCGCCCGGCCCTGCTGGCCCTGCTCGAAACCTCCGGCGCGGCACCGCTCGCCGGGCCGCCCGACTCCGCGCGGCCCGCGTCGAGCGGCTCGGCGAGATCGGCCTCGAGCGATCCGGCGTCGAGCGATTCGACGGGGTCGGTGTCGGTCGGCGCGGCGGAAATGCTGGCGGGCAGGCAGGATTCGACCGACGCCACGGACGGCGAACTGGTGTTGTTGCTGGTGACGGCGACGTTCGAGACCGGGCTGGTGGAGTATTCGACCGGGCATCTGCTGGCGACGCTGGCGCTCGAGATAGCGCGGCGCACCGAAGATCCCGAATTGCTGTGCACGGCCATCAACGCGGTCACCTACCTGGCCTTCGACTACGGCAAGGAGTTCGCGGAGCTGGTGGCTGAACTGGAGGCGGTGGCTACCGCCGCCGGATTGGCCGAGTATCGCGCGCTCGCACACTATCTGGGCTATCGGGCGGCGGTGGCGCGGGCCGATCTGCGCGAGGCCGGGCGACGGGTGGCGGCGGCGGTGGAGTTCGCCGACGAGGGACAGTTGCGGCCGCTGCTGGATATGGTCAGCTGCTTCGCGGCGACCATGGAGTTGCTGCGCGGCGATATCGACCGGGCCGACGCCCTGTATTCGCAGTTCACAGCCCGTACCAGGCAATCCGGCGTGGCCAATCACGCGGAATCGGAACTGTTCTGCGCGTTGTCGATCGGCTGGGCGCGCGGGGAACTGGGCACATTGCTGGATCGGCTCGCCCAGGCCCATGCGGCATTGCCCGCCGCGGCCGCGCCCGCCTACACCCTCGCCCTGTTGCAGGCCGGGCAGCGCGAGCGCGCCCGCGCGGTGTACGAGGATTCGGATCCGATTGCGGCGGGCTTCTATCCGGTGCTCATGTCGGCATTCCGGGCAGTGGCTGCCATCGAGCTCGGCGACACGTCAGCAATTGTCGAGCTCTACGAATTCCTGAGCCCGCACGGCGGCACTCTCATCGGCCTGGAAACAGGGCTCACCGAGTTCGGCCCGATGGACTCGATCCTGGCCGGACTGGCGACGGCCCGCGGTGACGCCGACGCGGCCGCGGCGCATCGCGACCGCGCCGAACGCCTGCTGGAAAGGATTCGCGCGGAACTTCCCGACTGCGGCAGCGCGCTGATACGCGCCGCCTGAGCACAACCGGCAACCCTCGGAATCCCAATCGCGCCATTGGCCGGATATGTCAGGAGCCGATGGTCTCGGACCATCGGCTCCCAGCTAATTTCCATGCCCGCGATTTGCGCTGGTTAATTCTTGGCACGCTGGTAAGCGTCGACGATCTCGGCCGGGATACGACCGCGCGACGAAACCTGGTGCCCCTGCGCCCGCGCCCATTCACGGATGGCGGTGCTCTCTTCGCGGTCCACGGCCGGACGGGTACGACCCGCGGCGACCTTGGTGCTGCCCCGCTTGGAACGACCCACCTTGCGGGCCTTCTCGGTCCACGACTCGAGGGACTCCCGCAGCTTACCGGCGTTCTTGTTCGACAGGTCGATCTCGTAGTCGTTCCCGTCGATCGAGAAAAAGACGGTTTCGTCGGCCTTCGATTCGCCGTCGTAGTCGTCAACCAGAGTTACGGTGACTTTCTTCGCCATGGACTGCCCTTCCACGTGTGAGGTGCCGCTATTCGCCGAAATGCTAATGCCGCGGGAAGCAGGATTCAAACCAGGCGCGAATCGAATTCGGCGCGACCAGACTATTCTGCTATTACCGCAGAGACCAGACGGTCTTCAGCACACCCGGAATGCGGCCAAGCGCCACCCGGAACGACCGCGGACAATGCGGGCGGCGAGTGCGAAATGTCGCGTGCCGCGGTCGTAACTCGCGCAGACTTCGGCCTTCCCGGGCTCGGCGATGATCACATCGACCCTGGTGAGCGTCGCGCTCCCGAGTTCGCGACCGGGCAGCCGCCCGGCACTCGCGAGGGTGCGCACCGCGGCCACCACCGACGGCTCGGCCAGCGGACCCAACTGGCCCGGCGAACGGCGGCCGTCGAGCACCTCCATTGCCATCCGCAGCGCCTTGCCCGCGAATTCCCTTGCCGCGGTGTTGCGCTCATCACTATCGGCGGCTTTCACAGCGTGCGAAGAACGCAAAACCCGTTGCAGCCCCACCGAACCCGCCGAACCGGACATCCCATTCCCGGCCAGCCGCGAACGATCCACCCGGTTCCGGCACCGTGTCGGCTCCGGCGGCCGCTCGATCGCCACCGCCCGCTGCGGGCAACCCGCCAGCGGCGGCTCGAACCGCGGTGCGGGCCGCAGGATTCCACCTTCGGACGCCACAGACACTCCCTCGACCCAGAGATTACGAATGCCGCGACAGCGTGGCACGATCGGCGGCTCCGAGGAGGGGCAATAAGAACTCTGCACCCCGGCCTAGCGCAGCAGGGCGAGGCGGCCGAGGTAGTCGGTGGGGAGGTAGAGCAGGGGGCTGGTGGTCCAGGTCTGGCCGGACTGCGGGTCGTACTGATCGGGCATGTCGACGCCTTCGGGAGCGAAGGCCCGGAAACCGTGCTTGGCAGTCGTTTTCGTGGCCCGCCACTGATGATCGCGGAATGCCACGACGGCGGCCGAGTCGGTCGCGACCGAGTCACCGCGTAGCGCGGCCACCTGGGCGGCCACGCCGTCGGTGGAGAGGTAGACGAGGGTGTCGTCCGCCGCGCGCTCCGGATCGATGGAGATCACATCGACCATCCCGTATCGCTGCTTCAGCACCTCGGCGATTTCCGTCTGCGCGTAGACCGGAACCGCCCGATCCCCGCGCGCGGCCACGACAGCCGCCGCCAGCGCCTCGTTCACCGGTCCTGGCTCACCGATCGTGCGTGCCGGATCGACGCCCGCCGGAATCCGATTCCCGAAGCTGTAGGCCACGATCAGCGTCGCCGACTGGGCGGGCGCGGTCGGCACGGTCCAAAGATCCAGCGGCCCTTGCTCGCTCACCAGCGAACCGCCGGGCGCTGACGGACCGACCGGCGAGGCGGAGGCCACGGACCCGAGACCCGATACTGCTCCGAACACCGCCGCACACACGACGGTCACCGCCGCCCGAATCGACCGTACCGGGCTATTTGTCCGCTTCGACCTCATGCCCGCCATGCTAACCAGTCGCATCCACGCGCCGATCAGCCCACGGCCCGCACAGCCTGGCGCTGCCCACTTCGTCATCCCGCCGTGCCGAGGGATTGGGGATGCCCGAGAGGCGGCGGGGCTTACACCCGCTCGAGGGTTTTGGCCGGGGTCACCGGGCGCAACGTCTTGCTCAGGTCGGTGCGCATGACGGTGGCGGTGTCGATGAGGTAGTTCTGGCGGACCTGCCAGGGGTGGCGGTCGCCCTGGTGGGGGAAGTCGCCGATGGAGCGCTGGATGTAGCCGGAGGCCAAGTCCAGCAGGGGGCGTTCGTTGAGAGTGGCTTGGGGTTGGGGGACGACGGCGGAGTAGCCGTTGCGGTCCATGTAGGCGAGGACCTTGCAGACCAGGCGGGAGGTGAGGTCGGCGCGCAGCGTCCAGGAGGCGTTGGTGTAGCCGATGCAGACCGCGAAGTTGGGGACGCCGGAGATCATGGTGCCCTGCCAGACGAACTGGTCGGAGAGTTTCACCGGGACGCCGTCGACCACCAGGTCGATGCCGCCGAAGGCGAGCAGTTGCAGGCCGGTCGCGGTGATCACGACGTCGGCCTCGAGCACCCGGCCCGACTTCAACCGGATGCCTTCGGGCACAAAGGTTTCGATGTGATCGGTGACGACCTCGGCCTGACCCTTGCGCATGGCCTTGAAGAAGTCGGCGTTGGGCACCGCGCACAGGCGCTGATCCCACGGGTTGTAGTCGGGGGTGAAGTGCTCGGCAACCAGGCTCTCGTCCTTGAGGATTCGCGTGGTGAGCCCGGTGAGCAGCTTGCGCGCGGCCTCCGGCCGACGTCGGCAGTACTGGTAGAAGCCGATATTGAACAGGATGTTCTTGGTGCGGATGACCCGGTGCGCGAGATCCGCGGGCAGCAGTTCGCGAATCCGGTCGGCGATCTTGTCGCGCCCGGGCACCGCCGAGATCCAGGTGGGGCTGCGCTGCAACATGGTGACCAACTCGGCCTGCTCGGCCATGGCCGGGACCAGCGTGACCGCGGTCGCGCCGCTACCGATGACCACCACCTTCTTGCCCGCGTAATCCAGGTCCTCGGGCCAGAATTGCGGGTGCACGACGGTCCCGGAGAAGTCCTCGATGCCGGGGAACTCGGGCGAGTGGCCCTGCTCGTAGTTGTAGTAGCCCGAGCACGAGTAAAGGAACCCGCAGGTGAGCGTGCTGCGCTCGACCCCGTCGGCGCTCGTGTGCTCCAACGTCAGCGTCCACCGCGACGCCGCGCTGTCCCATTCCGCGCCAACGACTTTGGTGCCGAAGCGGATGTGCCGGTCGATGCCGTTCTCGGTGGCCGTCTCGGTGATGTAGCGCAGGATGGACGGCCCATCGGCGATGGACTGGGCGTCGCGCCACGGCTTGAACGGGTAGCCGAGGGTGAACATGTCGCTGTCGGAACGGATGCCCGGGTAGCGGAACAGGTCCCAGGTGCCACCGAGCGCGGCGCGCGCCTCGAGGATGGCGTAGCTGCGGCCGGGCTGTTCGGTCTGCAGGCGGTAGGCCGCGCCGATGCCGGAGAGCCCGGCTCCGACGATGACGACATCGAGGTGTTCGGCGGAGGCGGGTGCGTTCATGACTTCCAGTCTGTTGCGCCCGCGACCCAGTTTCTTGACTCTGCGCGACAAGTATTTGATGCTGGACGACATGTCGGTAATCAGGTCGGCGGGCCTGCGTGGTTTCCGCGCCACCGTGGCCGAACTCGGCGGCGATGCCGAGGAGCTGATGACGCTCTGCGGCCTGCCGATCGCCGCCCTCGACACCGACGATCTGCTGGTCCCCGACCAGGCCGTCGGCGCGGTGCTCGAGCTCGCCGCGCATCGGCTCGACTGCCCCGATCTCGGCCTGCGCATGGCCCACCGGCAGGACCTGGACATGCTCGGCCCGCTGGCGCTGGCCATCCGCAACGCGACCAGCCTCGCAGGCGTGCTGGACTGCACCTCGCGCTACCTGTTCGTGCACGCCCGGTCGCTCAGCCTGACCATGGAACCCGACCCGTACGGCGATCGTGGCGTCATCGCGCTGCGCTACGGCGTCACCGCCCCCGGCCTGCCCACCCCGGTCCAGGGCACCGATCTCGGATTGGCCTTCGTGCACAGGACGATTCAGCGGCTCACCGAGGACCGCTACGGGCTGCGCTCGGTGGAACTCCCCTACCGGCCCCCGGCCCCGATCCAGGCGTACGAGGAATTCTTCGGCGCGACAGTGCGAATCGAGCGGCCGGCCGCCGTGCTGCGCGGTCCCAGCAGCCTGGCGCACCGGACCCTCACCGGCGGTGACGAGAACCTGCACCGGCTCGCCATGGCCTTCCTGGCTCAGCAGTCCGGCGGCGCGGCCTCGGCTACCGCCCCGCGGGTGCGCACCACCCTGCAGAAGCTGCTCGGCACCGCCGCCCCCGAAATCGATGCCGTCGCAAGGCTGCTCACCCTGCATCCGCGCACGCTGCAACGCCGGTTGGCGGACGAGGGCACCACCTTCGCGGCGATTCTCGACGAGGTGCGCCGCGCCGAGGCCCGCCGCTACCTGACGACCACGGACATGCCGATGAGCCAGGTGGCCTCGCTCATCGGGCTGTCGGAGCAGTCGGTGTTCACCCGGTGCTGCCAACGCTGGTGGGGTGCTACGCCTACCGCCGTACGGCGCGGCAAAGTGGGCTGAAGCCCTAGTGTTTCACTGGGCGTGTCACGAGTTTTGCTGAGCCCATTGGCAAATCAGGCACGGCGAGTCTCGCGTAACACGCAACCATTTTGCGAGTTGCCGCGTGTCGATCATGGTGATCCGGCGGTCGCACCACCAGGATGTGCTGATGATCGCCGAATGCCCGTCCTGCGCTTGGCCCTCGCCCGCGGCCGTGTCCTCTCATCGCAGCGTGCAGTATCTGCGCTGTGTGTGCGGCCAGTGGCTGATCAGCGTGCACGGGAAGGTGGTCGGCGCGGCCGGGGGCACCACGTTCAGCAGCAACAACGCGGTGGCCGAGATCGTCGGCAGCCGGGACTGACCGGCCGCACCGAATCCACCGGCCCACGCGGGATCAACCGGCCTACGCGGAATCAACCGGCCTACACGAAGATTCGCGCCGACTCGACGCGCAGCCCGGCGGTGAAGTCCAGTTCGGCGATGCCGCGGCCCTGCCGGGTCTCCACCGTCGCGGTGACCGTGCGCCCGGCGGCGATCGGCTTGCTCCAGCGCAGCCCCTTCACCCGGGTGGTGAAGTCCTCCAGCGACATCACGCCGTCGGTGCCCCACTCCAGGCGCGGCACCGGGGCCCCCAGATACGGCACCAACTCCGAAGGCCCCCACGCCGGGATCACGAACATCGGCACCGCCAGCACCGACAGCGTC
>NZ_JBSGBY010000492.1:419-6540 GCF_053601505.1 Nocardia sp. NPDC004722 | reverse complement strand
GGAGGACCACGGGGCGTCGTCGCCGGGATCGTGGCTGGTCCTGGCCTGTGCCGGAAACTGGTCCACGGAGGAGGCGGGGCTGGGTTCCGCCGCCGTCTGCGCCTCCCCGCTGCTGCTGTTGCTGATTCCGCTGCCGACACCGCCCGCCGTGGTTCCGCCGGTGCCGCTGGAGATTCCGCAGCCGCCCGCCGTTCCCGCGCTGCCCGCGCTGGTCGCCCCGGCCGCGGTGCCCGCACCGGAGGCCGAGCCCGCGCCGCCCCCGCCGCCACCACCGGCTCCCGTCCCCGCTCCCGTACTGGCGCAACCGAATCCGGATGTGAAGCCGACCTCGAACAACACCCCGATGCCGCCGATCAAGGTGCTGTCGGTGATCGGCGGGCTGATCGCCATGGCGCTGGCCGGTACCGGTTCCGGCGCGGTCAGTTTCCAGAGCGCGTCCGCCGCCCAGGGGCGCGTGGACGCCGCGCGCGCGGCATTCTTCGGACCGAGGGCGTGAGGGGACCGCGATGACCGAGAGCAAGGCTCATAGCATCGGGTCCTACCGGCGGGTGGCCGCCGCGGTGGACGCGGTGTGCGCGGTGGCGGCCGATTTCGACGCCACCGACCTGGACGAGGTGGTGCTCGCCATCTCGGCGGAGCGGCGGCGGCCCATCGAGATCGCCAGTGCCCAACTGGGTCCCGGCGTCTGCGGTCAGCGCCGCAGCTATCCCGACCGCGACGTGATCGTGCTCGCGCAGGCGCTGCCCAGCCGCGAGCACACCCTCGCGCACGAACTCGGCCACATCGTCTTCGACCATCCGGGCGAGGCGGCGACCGAGGTGGTGCTGGAGGCCAGCGACGATCTCATCGCGTACATGCTCAGCCAGCGCGCGCACCAGAAGGCCGTCGACCTGGGTGACGACGAACAGTGCGAGTGGGAGGCGGAGACCTTCGCGAGCATGCTCATGACCCGGTTGCGCGTGTTCAACAGCCGAGGCGCGGGCGTCTCGGTCCTTCGATTCGACGAGGCACTGGGATGACTTTCTGGTTGGTGGCCATGTTGGTCTGGATGGCCTCGGGTGCACGTGTCGGACGCGTGCTGGTGAAGCCCGCGACGACGGCTCGCGTCGCGATCGTGCTCGCGGTGGCCGCCGTCGCGCTCGCGGTGACGGTCGGAGTGCCGGAAATCGGTCTGGCCGTTGATCATCTGGCTCCCGGCGGTGTGCACGGTCAGTGGCTGGGTGATCGGGTGGTGACCGCGGCGTGGATCATGTTCGCCACCGCCACCTCCGTGGTCGCGGCCGCGGCCTGGCCGGTGGTCTCGCGCCGCAATCTGCGCCAGATCGGCATGATGATCTACGCGGGCGGCGCGATCGCCATGATTCTGACGCTGGCCTGGTCGCTCACCTTCGGCTGGGTGATCGTGCTGCTGGAGTGCGTCTTCATCGTGATCACCGGTGTGCGCAACCTGGATTGGACCACCCTGGGCCGCGGCATCGCGCTCTACACCGCGGGTACCGCGGGGGTCGGGGCGTTGGCGGCCTTGTCGATTCGCCGCGAGGTGCGCGACGAGCCGATGCCGAAACCGGGTGACGAGGGCTGGTTCTGGCCGATGTGGCAGCTCGCCGCCATGCTCATCGCGATCGGCGCGGTGTGGATCGTGATCGAGCTGTGGTGGCGAGCACGCGTGCTGCTCAAGCAGATTCGCACCCTGCATCGCGTACTGATCGCCCGGTTCCCCGAGGTGGTGGCCCACGATCAGACCGGATCGGGCACCCAGCTCAAGGCGTCCGACCAGGTCGCGCAGATCATGGACGCGCTCTACCTGCAGTCCGGCGGCGGAATGGAGCTGGCCGCGGCGGGCGCACCGCCGACGTCGGTGGCCGAGCGCGCCCAACGGGTGGCGGATTGGGCGCGGAATCCCTTCGGCGAGGTGGTGATCGACGGCCGCTGGATCTCACCGCCGGCGGGTGTCAGTCCGCGCGGCTGGGTGCAGGCCATCGCCCGCGCCTACGACGCGGCCGCGGCGGGTGCGCCCTCGGCGATTCCGGGCTCCACACGCCGGTAGAAATTTACTAATTCATTACTGTTTCGGAGAGTTGCGCATTACTCGGTGCGGCACCTCCGAGAAGGCTGTCCAGCGCCTCCGAAGTTGATCACGCGAAGATCACTGCGCGGTCTGAAGATCACGGACGCATTTGCGATCTTGTCGCAAATGCGCAAGTCCCGCACCGCGCTGATTGCCAAGGGCGTGGCATTCCGGTGGGTCTTCACGATGAGACTTCGTATCCGAGGTTTCGGCTCATCGAACCCGGCCGTTGTGGCGGTACGGGACTTGCTTGTCTTGGTGCATTGGGGGCGAAACACTCACAGTGCACAAAACGACATAGTGCACAAAACAACTCACTCGACCGACCGGGAACACCCGGGCGGCGTTATGCCAAGTTTGTGCATAATGCACCAGCGCAGGGGTCTACGCCACATGGCCTCAGCGAGCTGAGACCGGTGCTACATCCTTCACACGAACCGTATGGTCCGGCGGGGCACCGGCGCTGCCCTGCAAGCAGCGCCCGAGCCCGCCCTATGTCGAGTCCGGGGTAGGCCCTGTAACAAACCAACACAGTGCGGCCTCCGAGTTAGCCGCACTGTGTTGCTCTGTGGCAGGGCCTATTCCGTACCGTCCGGAGGAATTTCGGGCAGTCCTTCACTTGCCCGCAACTTCTCCGCCATAGAGGTGAGGAGGTTCTGAGATTCTTCGGACAGGTCGAACGCCCTGCTCGACAGACGACGGAGTCCATAGCCCTGCAGCTGGGACAGCAGCTCGAGATCGTGATCGATCTTCGCCGCGTAGATGTCGTTGAAGAAGTAGTCCGGTTTGACCTTGAAGAACTTTGCCAGTGCTGCCACCGTCTCATCCGACGGGTTCGTGCGCTGTCCCGACCGCAACTGCGACAGATACGGTTTCGAGATCGGATGGCCGGATGCCGTCAAGGCGGCCGCCACCTCTGCGTTCGTGTGCGGCTTACGCCCCGGGGGATGCACGGTTTCGAACAGCTTGTTCAGCCGCGCCGCGAAATCAGCCATTGTGAGCCGCCCAATTCCCTTCGCTGTACTAACAGTCGTTATCTCGGATACGTATCATTGATATTAGCGGCTCAGTAACTGAAAACCTACGCCTGATTCGCGATTTCCTTGAAGCTTCTAGGCGGTGATCCGGTTCACCCACTGTGGCTTGGGCGTTTGCGGGCCAACCCCACGGTACTTGCCAAGGGCTTAAGAGCCCCGGTTCTGGCCCGTCGCGAGGGTCTTCCCGGACGGGCCTCGGGTAGCCCTAAGATAGCTGACGTCTCATCTTCTTGTCTGTACCGGAGTTTGTGTGGCGTACGCCACGTTTCACGACAGCTCGGATGAACGTTCAACCTGGCCGAAAATCATTGAGGGACTAGATCCGTTCGATGATCGTCCCGGTCGCGAGAGCGCCGCCGCAGCACATCAGGACCATGGCGATGTTCTTGTCCGAACGCTCCAGCTCGTGCAAAGCCGTTGTGATCAAGCGGGATCCGGTGCTGCCGACCGGGTGGCCGAGCGCGATGGCACCGCCATTAACGTTCACGCGATCGAAATCGGGCTTGTGCACCGAGGCCCACGACAGCACCACGGACGCGAAAGCCTCATTGATCTCGAACAAGTCGATATCCGAGATGCTCATGCCGGAACGCTCCAGCAGTCGCTCGCACGCCTGTACCGGACCGTCGAGCTGGAATTCGGGTTCACCGCCCACCAGGCACTGCGCGATGATGCGGGCGCGCGGACGCAATCCCTCACGCTGCGCGGCCTTTTCGTCCATCAGCAGTACCGCGGCCGCGCCGTCGGAGATCTGCGAGGCGGTGCCGGCGGTGTGAATTCCGCCCTCCACCACGGGCTTCAGCTTCGCGAGGCTTTCGCGGGTGGTGGCGCGCAGACCCTGGTCGCGGCTGATGTCGGCGAACTCGCCGGTGAGGTTGCCCTCCTTGTCGACCTGCGGAGCGCCCTTGATCGTCAGGATCTCGCGATCGAAGCGGCCCTCCTCCCATGCCTGCGCGGCCAGCCGCTGCGAGCGCTCGCCCAATGCGTCCACATCGTCGCGGGTGATGCCGCGCCGCTTGGCGATTCGCTCCGCGCCCTCGAACTGGTTGGGCATATCGATGTTCCAGGTTGCCGGGCGGCGCGGGCCCGCGTGCGTTCCGACGTTGGCGCCCAACGGAACATGGCTCATGGACTCGATGCCGCAGGACAGTCCGACCTCGATGGCGCCGGTGGCGATGAGCCCGGCCACCATGCCCGCGGCCTGCTGCGCCGAACCGCACTGGTTGTCGATGGTGACCGCGCCGGTCTGCCAGGGCAGGCCCGCGTGCAGCCACGCGGTGCGGGTCACGTTGTTGCTCTGCTCGCCGACCTGCATGACACAGCCGCCGACGACCTGCTCGACCAACGCCGGGTCCAGCTCCGCGCGCTCGAGCACGCCCTTCTGTGCCGCGCCGAGCAGTTCGGCGGCGTGCAGCCCGGCCAGCCAGCCATTGCGCTTGCCGATGGGCGTGCGTGCGGCCTCGACGATGACGGGTGTACCCATGTCTGTCCTTCCGGATTAGAACTGCAACGAGTTCACAACCAGTAACGTAGATCTGTTCCGGGTTATTACCCAGTCCCTTCTCTTGTTTTACCTCCTGTGCTTGAATATCGGTAGAACGTGTTTCAGTTGGTCAAAGGAGACTGCTGGTGGTGGACGCTGCAGCCCGGCCCGGAGTGCCGGATGGATTCGATGTCACCGACCCGGAGATGTGGGCGCAACGGGTACCGGTCGAGGAACTCGCCGAACTGCGCCGCACGGCTCCTATCTGGTGGAACCCCAAGTCGCCCGAACGTGGCGGCTTCACCGACGATGGCTTCTGGGTGCTGTCCAAGCACGCGGACGTCAAGACCGTCTCGCGCCGCGACGACGTGTTCTCCACGTACGAGAACACCGCCATCCCGCGGTTCCAGGACGACATCACCCGCGAACAGATCGATCTGCAGCGCTTCGTCCTGCTCAACAAGGACGCGCCTGAGCACACCAAGCTCCGCAAGATCATCTCCAAGGGCTTCACCCCGCGCGTCATCAACGGCCTGCGCGCCGAATTGACCGCCCGCGCCGAGGCCATCGTGAAGGCCGCCGCCGAATCCGGTACCGGCGACTTCGTCGAACAGGTCGCGGCCGAACTGCCGCTGCAGGCCATCGCCGAACTGATCGGTGTGCCGCAGGAAGACCGCATGAAGCTGTTCAAGTGGTCCAATGACATGACCAGCTACGACGATCCGGACAGCGACGCCGACCCGGTGGTCGCCTCCACCGAGATCCTGGGCTACTCGTATCAAATGGCCGAGGCCCGCCGGGCCTGCCCGGCCGACGATATCGTCACCCAGCTCATCGAGGCCGATATGGACGGCGAGGCGCTGCTGCCGGAGGAATTCGGCTTCTTCGTCATGATGCTGGCCGTCGCGGGCAACGAGACCACCCGCAATGCCACCACCCACGGCATGATCGCCTTCATGGAGAACCCCGAGCAGTGGGAGCTCTACAAGAAGGAGCGGCCCAAGACCGCGGCCGACGAGATCATCCGCTGGGCCACTCCGGTCAGCTCCTTCCAGCGCACCGCGCTCGAGGACGTGGAAGTCGGTGGCGTGCAGATCAAGAAGGGACAGCGGGTGGTGCTGTCCTACCGCTCGGCCAACTTCGACGAGGAGGTGTTCGACGATCCGTTCACCTTCAATATCCTGCGTGATCCCAACCCGCACCTGTCCTTTGGCGGCACCGGCGCGCACTTCTGCATCGGCGCGAACCTGGCCCGGCTCGAGATCGACATCATCTTCAATGCCATCGCCGACCACATGCCCGACATCACCAAGCTGGGTGACCCGCGTCGCCTGCAGTCCGGCTGGCTCAACGGCATCAAGGAATTCCAGGTCGACTACACCGGCGGCTGCCCGGTAAAGCACTGAGCCGCAGATGATTTGATCCGCCCTGCACCCCTCTCACTCTCAGGGCGGAGACAAAAGAAGCGGGGGGGGGGGGGTGAGCCCCAGAGCCACGGGGAGGTGGTGTGTGGTGGTTAGTTTTATGTTGGAC
>NZ_JBSGBY010000492.1:0-409 GCF_053601505.1 Nocardia sp. NPDC004722 | reverse complement strand
CACCAACACAACCCGCGCCGGAGCCCCTTAAACCTATTCCCCACCTATTTTTTTCCCCCCCCACCACCCCCACACCCCTCCCGGGCGAAAAAATACGCCGGGGCGTCCGCAACACCCCCCACCCCCCGCTTCTTTTGTGCCTGTTCTAGATCTTCTTCATCGTCGCCATGGCACGATCGGTCTCCCAGAAGGCGCGCAGGGCAAGGATTTTGCCGTCTGCGTCGACCTTGTAGGTGAAAACACCTTCGGCATCGATGATGTGGCCCCCCATCGTGGTCCGGATCAGTCCGGTGAACACGACTTCACTGCCACACGCGAACGAGTCGTCGAAGACGAACTCGATGGAGTCGGTCTGAGCGATTGCCTTGTCCCAGAACGCCGCAATGGCTTCCGCGCCACGGTGTCCCAC
>NZ_JBSGBY010000491.1:0-6544 GCF_053601505.1 Nocardia sp. NPDC004722 | reverse complement strand
AAGACGTGGTAGCCGTCGCTGACCCCGTTGAGGCCCAGCACTTCGGCGTCCGCATCGGTGGCGATGACGGCATCCGGGTAGAGCTGGGCGAGCAGCCGCGCGCTGGGTCCGCTGAAGGCGGCCGGATAGTAGGCGATGGTGTCGTCGAGCACCATGAGCGCGGTGTCGAGGTGGTAGAAGCGCGGATCGACGAGATCCAGTGAGACGACCGGCATTCCGAAGAACTCGGCCACCTCCTCGTGCGCGCCGCGGGCGCTGCGGAAGCCGGTCCCGGCCAGGATGCGTTCCCCGGCGATGGCGAAATCGCCTTCGCCCTCATTGGTTTCGCGGGCGGCCAGCACGTCGGCGAAGCCCTGCGCGGCCATCCAGTCGTGGTAGGCCGGGCCTTCCTGTGCGCGTTCGGCATTGGCGAAGCGGGCCGAGAGCGCCCGGTCACCGATGACGAGTCCGCCGTTGGCGGCGAACACCATATCCGGCAGTCCGGCAACGGGTTCGATGACCTCGACGCGGTGCCCGTGCGCCTCGTAGGCGGCGCGCAGGCCGTCCCATTGCGCGAGCGCGAGGGCGCGGTCGACGGGTTCGGCGGTATTCATCCAGGGATTGATGGCGTAGGTGACCTCGAAGTGTTCGGGTCGGCACATCAGATAGCGGCGGGGTACGGGCTTGCGGGCAGCGGGATCGCGGGCGGGCAGGGTGGCTACGGATGTCAACGAGACTCCCTCGGAAGTGGCGCGGACCGGGCTGAACCGAAGGTATGTGGCGTACCGTTGCGCAGGAAATAGCGAATCGTTGCGTTGATCATGGTGTGGGTAGCGATTTGTTGCGTTCGAGCGGTGCGAGTGCACGATTGCGAAAGGAAACGGCTCGTGGACGATCTCGATCGGCGGATCCTCGCCCATCTGCTGGACCATGCCCGCGCCTCGTTCCAGGAGATCGGCGCGGCGATCGGCCTGTCCGCGCCCGCGGTCAAACGCCGGGTCGACAAGATGGTGGCGGGCGGGCAGATCACCGGCTTCACCGCGGTGGTGAACCCGGCCGCGCTGGGCTGGCGCACCGAGGCGTACGTCGAAGTCTTCTACCGCGACAACATCTCCCCCGCCGAACTACGCCGCAGCCTCGAACCCATCCCCCAGATCGTGGGCGTATGGACGATCGCGGGCGAGGCCGATGCCCTGGTCCACGTGATGGCCACCGACATGGCCGAGATCGAGGCGACGGTCGAACGCATCCGCGAGAACGCGCGCGTCGGGCGCACCCGCAGCAACATCGTCATGTCCCGCCTCCTGGAACGCCCCCGCACCTGAGCGGGACCTCGCGGCACCCGGCCGTAGCCCTACCGTGGCCGGGCGTACGACCCGCTCATGGCCGCCGTGACGGCGAAATCTAAGGTGGGAGCCATGTCCGACGTACGTGCCAGCTACCTCACCGACGGGGCCGAAATCTATCGGCGCTCGTTCGCGACCATTCGGGAGGAGGCCGATCTGGCCCGGTTCCCGGCGGACGTGTCACAGGTGGTGGTGCGGATGATCCACGCCTGCGGGCAGGTGGATCTGGCCGGGGACGTCGAGTTCAGCACGGATGTGGTGGCGAAGGCGCGGGCCGCGATGCGCGCGGGTGCGCCGATCCTGTGTGACGCCAACATGGTCGCCTCCGGGGTGACGCGCAAGCGTCTGCCCGCCGACAACGAGGTGCTCTGTCTCCTCGGCGATTCACGCGTACCGGACCTCGCGGCGCGACTCGGGAATACGAGATCTGCTGCGGCCCTGGAACTTTGGCGCGACCGGCTGGACGGCGCGGTGGTGGCGATCGGCAATGCGCCCACCGCCCTGTTCCATCTGCTCGACATGCTCGACGCGGGTGCGCCTCGCCCGGCAGCGGTGCTCGGCATTCCGGTCGGGTTCATCGGCGCGGCGGAGTCCAAGGAGGCGCTGGCCGAATACGGCGGCGTCGAATTCCTGACCGTCCGCGGGCGGCGCGGCGGCAGCGCCATCACCGCCGCGGCCCTCAATGCGATTGCGAGCGAACAAGAATGAGCAAGCTCTGGGGTGTCGGGCTCGGTCCCGGCGATCCGGAACTGGTGACGGTCAAGGCCGCCCGCGTCATCGGCGAGGCCGATGTCATCGCCTTCCACAGTGCCCGGCACGGTCGCAGCATCTCGCGCGCCATCGCCGCGCCCTACATGCGCGCCGACCAGCTCGAGGAACACCTGGTCTACCCGGTGACCACCGAGACCACCGATCACCCCGGCGGCTACCAGGGCGCGATCGACGAGTTCTACGAGCAGGCGGCCGCCGTGCTCGCCGACCACCTGTCGGCGGGCCGCACCGTGGCCCTGCTCGCGGCCGGTGACCCGCTGTTCTACAGCTCCTTCATGCACATGCACCGCCGCCTGGCCGACCGCTTCGACACCGAGATCATCCCCGGCGTCACCTCGGTCAGCGCCGCCTCCGCCGCCCTCGGCACCCCGCTGGTCGAGGACAAGCAGGTGCTGACCATCCTCCCGGGCACCCTGCCCACCGAGGAACTCACCCGCCGCCTGCGCAACACCGAAGCAGCCGCCATCATGAAGCTCGGCCGCACCTACCCCGGTGTCCGCCAAGCCCTTTCGGACTCCGGCCGGCTCGACGACGCCTACTACGTCGAACGCGCCAGCTCGACCCGCCAGCGCGTCCTGCGCGCCGCCGACGTCGACGAGGCGAGCGTCCCGTACTTCGCCATCACCATCGTCCCGGGCCCCGAGCCGCGTACGCGCATCCCCCTGACGGCCGACGCCTCCGCCACGGACACACAGCTCCACCCGGGAGCGACCGCGCAGGCGTCCCCGATCGTCGAAAGCGCACCAGCGCAATCGAATTCGGCGGACGTGAGCGGTCCGGCGGCCCACTCGGGTATCCGCGGCGAGCAGGTCACCGCAGCGAGGGCCGGATCCGCTGCCAGCACACCGGGTTTGGTGGGTGAGGTGGTCGCAACCGCGCGCGAGGCAGGCAGTGCCGGGATCGAACAGTCGGACACCACGCCGTCGATCGGCGAGGTCGTGGTCGTCGGGCTGGGGCCGGGCGCGGAGGGCTGGACCACCCCCGAAGTGGCGCGGGCGCTGGCCGAGGCGACCGATATCGTCGGGTACACGACCTATGTGAACCGGGTGCCGGTGCGGGCGGGGCAGCGGCGGCATGCCAGTGACAATCGGGTCGAATCCGAGCGGGCCGGAATGGCTTTGGATATGGCCAAGGCCGGGGCGAAGGTGGTCGTGGTTTCCTCCGGGGATCCCGGGGTATTCGCCATGGCGGCGGCGGTGATCGAGGAATCGGCCGATCCGCAGTGGCGCGACGTGCCGGTGCGGGTGCTGCCGGGGGTGACCGCGGCGAGCGCGGTGGCCAGCCGGATGGGTGCGCCGCTGGGCCACGATTTCGCCATGATCTCGCTGTCGGACCGGCTCAAGCCGTGGGAGACGGTGGCGCAACGGATTTCGGCGGTGGCGTCGGCGGATATGGCCTTCGCCGTCTACAACCCGGCCTCCTCGCAGCGGCAGTGGCAGGTGGCCGCGATGCGCGAGCTGGTGCTCGAGCATCGCAAGGCCGAGACGCCGGTGGTGATCGGCCGTGACGTGGGCGGACCGACCGAATCGGTGCGGGTGGTGACGCTGGGTGAACTGGATCCGGCCGAGGTGGATATGCGCACGCTGCTGATCGTGGGCGCGTCCACCACCACGGTGTTCGACGCGGCCGGCGGACCCCGGGTGTTCACGTCGCGCCGATACGGTGACTAATATTCCACAGTAGAACGTAGCTGGAAGGGGTAGTGGTGCCAGAAGACAAAGCTCGACGCCCGCTCAACTCGACGGCAGCGTCCCTACTCGGCTTCCTACACCGGGGCGAAATGTCCGGTTGGGATCTGGTCGCGCAGGCCCAGGACCGCATCGGCGACTTCTGGACCATCACCCAGAGCCAGGTCTACCGGGAGCTCGCCACCATGCACCAGCTCGGCCTGGTCGAGAAGGGCGAGTCCGGCGCCCGCGACCGCACCCCCTACCGCATCACCGAGGAGGGCCGGGAAGCGTTCGCGGAGTGGATCGCCCGCGACCCGGGCGCGGAAACCATCCGCGTGCCGCTGCTGCTGACCCTGTCCTTCGGCGAATTCGTCGACCCGCGCCGCCTCGAGCGCATCGTCGCCGCCAATCGCGGGGTCCACGAGCAGCGCCTCTCGGGGTATCTCTCCGGCCAGGACGAGCAGCGCATGTCGCCGTTCGAGCGCGCCACCCTGGATTTCGGGATCCGCTACGAGCGTGCCGTTCTCGAGTGGTTCGACCGCCTGCCCGAACTGCTGGACCGCACCAGCCGCCTGTCCTGAGCCGTCGCGCGCCCGGCCCGCGGCCGGGCGCGGCACCTTCGCTCACGCGGCCAATCGGGTGCGGCGCGCATTACTTCCGCTCGCGTAGCCAATCCCACGCCGCCGCCACGGTTTCCACCTGGTGCGCGCCGTCGGGCAGCTCGGGCCGGTTGCTCATGACGACCGGAATGCCGAGCGCGCGAGCAGCGGTCAGCTTGGCCTCGGTCAACGCTCCCCCGCTGTCTTTGGTCACCATCACGTCGATCCGCCGCTCCCGCAGCAGCGCCGTCTCGTCGGCCACGCTGAAAGGCCCACGTGCGAGCAACAATTCATGCCGTTTCGGCAGTGCGCCCTCGGGCGGATCGATCGCCCGGATCAGGAACCACGCGTCCGAGTCCGCGAAGGCCGCGACCCCCTGGCGGCCGATCGTCAGGAATACGTGATCCCCCAGCCCCGCGAGGGCTTCGGCGGCCGCGCCCAGATCCGGCACCCGGATCCAGCTGTCCCCGTCTCGTTCACGCCATCCCGGCCGCCGCACATGCAGTACCGGCAGCCCGAGGCTCGCCGCGGCCGCCGCGGCATTGGCGGTGATCCCCCCGGCGAACGGGTGCGTGGCATCCACCACGACCTGAATCCCGTTCTCGACCAACCACTCCCGCAGCCCGTCGACTCCCCCGAATCCCCCCACACGCACTTCCCCGACCGGCAGCACGGGTTCGCGCACGCGTCCGGCGAGCGAGGACACGATCTCGAATCCCCGCTCACCGGAAGCGATATCGGCCAGTTCCCGGGCTTCCCGGGTTCCGCCGAGAATCAGCGTTTTCAGTTCTGCCCGCTCAGCATCGCCGAGCCGGAATCGATCAGCGGCTGCCCGCCGACCACCAGCAGCCCGATGATCGCGCCCGGAATCGCGCCGATCCCGAACAGGAACGCACCGAGAATGCCGCCGATGATCCCGCCGATCGCCGCATGCTGCAGCTGCCCGAAGAAGTCATCCGCCGCCGAGATGTCCTTGGCCGAGGCGAGCGGCGCCGACACCGAGGTCAGCGTCAGCTGATTCCCGCTCTGGTCGATGGCGGCGGTGAGCCCGTACTGCTTGCCCGCGAGTACCCCGTTCAACGGCACCCGCGTCACCACGTCACCGGCCTGGTTCTTCAACAGCACGGTCTGCGCCGCCGAATCCAGCGTGAACTGTCCACCACTCACCTGAGTGACGATAGCGTTCGCGTCATTCACCACCACGCTGTAGTCCACACCCTGCTCACTACCGCGCAGCGTGGAATCCGCAGCCTGCACCGCCGGAGCCGGATCCACCGGAGCGGCATAACCGGTCCCCGCAGCAATACCGGTAGCAGCCGCGGCGACGAATGCGGTCGCGACAATCTTCGTGTACTTCATGAATCTCCCAATAGAGTTCGAACCGAACCCGACAACTCTCGGATTCTGGCAGGTCACCCTACCGTTGACTCAATGATGTTTCCCTCTGAATGACTCACTGGCGCCACCGATTCCGGTCCGCTCCATGATCGACGGTTCTTTGTGGTGCTTTGACACCCCACCGGCTCCATCGGAGTGTCCCAATTGCGCACCGGCCCACCGCTCGCCTCCTGGAATGCTTCTGAAGGTTCGAGCATCCATTCAGTCGAGGATCGCGGTGGCTTCGATCTCCACCAGGTGGTCGGGGATGTCCAGTGCCGCAACACCGATCAGCGTGGCGGGCGGGGCCGGGGTGACCCCCAGCTGCGCGGCCGCACGGGCGATCCCTTCCAAGAGCGGCGGCATCTTGTCGGGGGTCCAGTCGACGACGTAGAAGGTCAGCTTCGCCACGTCGTCGAAGGAGCCGCCGATCCCTGCCAGGGCGGTGCCGACGTTCAGGTAGCTCTGCTCGACCTGGGCGGCGAGGTCGCCTTCCCCGATCGTGACTCCGTCGGCGTCCCATGCGACTTGCCCGGCGATGAAGACCAGCCTCGATCCGGACGCGATCGACACCTGCCGGTAGACATCGATCTCGGGCAATCCGCTGGGGTTCACAAACGTGACGGCCATGCTGCCTTACTCCTTGTCCTGAGTGCTTGCGGGCGCGACGCCCCAGCCGCTCGAGGTTTCTTGTGGTTACCGAGGAACTGTAGGAGAGTGTGCGCTGACGTGGAAGAACGCACTTTTCGGTGACTGGAGAACCTTATGGTGACCAAGCAGTTCACGGGCTCGCCCGAGGACG
>NZ_JBSGBY010000490.1:0-6553 GCF_053601505.1 Nocardia sp. NPDC004722 | reverse complement strand
ATCTCGACCATTACGGCCACGCCCAGCCGCTGCACTATCTGCTCGGCGAGGAAGGGCGATTCGAGAACACGGTGTGGGAAGTGCAGCCCGCCTTGATGTTCCACATGGCCGGTCTCGCGGCCATGTGGCGTGCGGCCGGTGTCGAGCCCGCCGCGGCCATCGGCCACAGCCAGGGTGAGCTGGCGGCGGGCTGGGTGGCGCGGGTGATGACCCGGCGCGACGCCGTCATGGCGGTGACGCAGCGGGCCCGGCTGGTGGAACGCATTTCCCCGCGCGGCTATTCGATGGCCGTGCTCGGCATGGACCGCGAGGAAGTGGAGGCACTGCTGGCCCGCCATTCCGGCTGGGCCGAGCTGTCGGTGGTGAACTCGCCGCACATCCTGGCCATTTCGGGTGACCGCGCGACCATCGTGGACCTCGTCGCCATCGCGCAGGGGCAGGGCAAGTTCGCCCGGGAGATCCAGGTCGCCTACCCCGCGCACACCTCGATCGTGGCCGAACTGCGCACTGCCTTCGAAGAATTCCTCGGCGAGGAGATGAGCGCCCCGACCTTCACCGCGGGCGACATCCCCTGCTACGGCGCGACCCTGGGCGCGGAGATCACCCCCGACCTCGAGCACGAGCAGTACTGGTACTGGAACCTGCGCAACCGCGTCCGCTTCGACCGCGCCATCGTCTCCGCCGCCGTCGACGGCATCGACACCTTCGTCGAGGTCGCCGAACACCCGACCTTGCAGCTGGCGGTCCAGGAAAACCTCGGCCTCGTCCCCCAAGACCCGGCCTTGCCGCCCCGCGACTTCCGCGTCCTCGGCACCTCCCTGCGCACCGCCGACACCCTGCGCGACTTCACCCGCAACCTGGCCACCGTCGCCGTCTCCGACCTCGCCTACAACTGGCAAGCGCTGCGCACATCCGACACGGTGACCCTCCCCCTGCGCGACTTCCCGAACACCGTCATGAACCCGCAGCGCCTATGGGCCGCCATCGACTCGCCCGCCGGGCAGCCGATCCCGGAACCCACCCATCGGCGCCCGCATCGTCTGGCGGAGACCTGGCTCCGCCTGGACAAGCGCTCCCTGGTGCCCCCGCGCGACATCCTGGTGGTCGACCACCTCGATTCGAATCCCGAGCTGGCCGCCGCGATCTGCACGGCCGCGCACAACCATGGCGGCGCGGCACGGATATTCGGCGACCCGTCCCACGCGGACGATGCGTCCGGTGGTTACGACACCGTCGTGGTCCTGCTCTCCGAGATGGCGGACCTGGACGCGACCTCCGCGGTCGAGGAAGCGGCCGCATTCTTCTCGGAGCCGTCGTGGTTGCCGGAGCTGGCCGGGGTCACCAACTGCTGGCTGGTCACCGTGGGTGGTGAGCAGATCGTCGCGAGTGATCCGGTGCCGCACCAGTTCCACGGCGCGGTGACCGCCGGGTACCGGTGCTTGGGCATGGAGTCGCTGGGCATCGCCTTCCGGCGGGTGGATCTCGCGGCAGGGCAGGCGGATGCCAGTCAGGCGGCGGCGCTGGTGCGGGCGGTGCACGTCAAGAACGAACCGGAACTGGCGCTGCGTGATGGCGCGGTTTATGCCAAGCGGTTGGAAATCGATGCCGCGCAACCGGGTCCGGTGCGCGATGCGGATCTTTCGCATGTGGTGATCGTCGGTGGTACCGGCACGCTCGGGGTCGAGTTCTGCGCGCATTACGCCCGTCGGGGGGCGCGCCGGATCACCCTGCTGAGCCGGTCCGGCGAGACCGACGCGGTGACCCGCCGCCTGCGCTCGATCCGGGGACTGGCGGACACCACGATCGTGGTCGAGTCCTGTGACGTGACCGATGAGCCGTCGGTGCTGGAACTGGCGGCGCGCCAGGAGATCCCGGCCAGTGTGATCGTGCATGCGGGCGTCAACTATGTGCGCGCCGAGCTGGCCGACGTCACGCCGGAGAAGTTCCGCGAGATGGCCGGTTCCAAGATTTACGGCACCGAGCACCTCCTGCGGTCTTGGCCTCGGACGGCGGACAGCCGGATCATTCTGTGTTCCTCCGCCGCAGCCACTTTCGGTGGCCGTGGCCAGATCCTCTACGCGACGGTGAACCGGATGCTCGACGTGCTGGCTCGCCGCCTGCGCGCCCAGGGCGTCGACGCGGTCGCCATGCAGTGGGGCCTGTGGGATCTCGAAGGCCCGCTGCACGCGGTCGGCACCGGGCCGGTGCAGGCCGCCGGTGTCACGCCGATGCGTGCCCAGGACGCGCTGGCGGCCGGTTTCACCGAGCACGCCGATCATCCGGGCACGGAGAACCGGCTGGTCGCGGCCGCGGATTGGAACGATGTTCAGGCGCTGATGGCCGCCATCGGCCAGGGCCCGCTGCTGGACAGCGTGGTTGCGGCGGTCGCCGCGGAAGTGGCCGCACCGGAGCAGGATTCGGGTCCGCATCGACCGGCCGAGGAGGCTCCGGTGCCCGCTGCCGTCGCGGTGCCCGCCGCCGAGATCCCGGTCTCCGCACCCGGCAATCTGGCCGATCAAGTGCGGCGGCAGCTGGGGAAGGTGATGGGGGCGGGTAGCGACGCCTTCGACACGTCCGTCCCGCTGGTGGCGTTGGGCCTGGATTCCTTGCAGGCCTTGGATTTCCGCAAGCGGGTGCAGGCCGAGTTGAACCGGGAGTTGCCGGTGGCGGCCATCCTGGGCGGCGCGTCACTCGACGACGTCGTCCGGTTGATGGCCGGTTCGCAGGCGTAGTTCGCACGACATACTTTCAGGAGCGAGACGAGACATGGCGAACGATGCCAACACCCTGCTGGAGCGCCGCAAGGAACTGCTGCGCCGGCGGATAGCCGAGAGCGGTGTCGCCACTTCCGTCGCGACTCCCGCCGCCGCGCCGCGCGCGAAAGCGGGGGAGCGGCACCCGCTGTCGGACGGGCAGCGGCGCATGTGGTTCCTGCAGACCCGTGACCGCGGCGACACCACCCTCAATATCTGTGTGGCTTACCGGCTTACGGGCAACCTGGACAGCGAGCGGCTGCGCCGGGCGGTGGGAACCGTCGCCGAGCGGCACGACATTCTGCGCACCACCTACGGTCTCGGTGAGGACGGTGAGCCGTATCAGGTCGCGCACGCCGATCTCGCGCCGAGCTGGGAGACCCACGATCTGCGCGAGCTGCCCGAGACCAGCCGTTCCCGGCGGCTGGAAGTGCTGGCGCGCAGGGAGTTCGGCCGTGCCTTCGACCTGTCCGCGGAGTCGCCGCTGCGGCTGAGCCTGGTGCGGCTGGCGGCCGACGAGTTCGCCCTGATCCTGGTCGCCCACCACATCTGCTGGGACGACGACTCGTGGGGCGTGTTCTTCGGCGAGGTGAATGCCGCCTACGGCAGCGCCGAACTGTCCTCGCTGTCAGGACAATTCGTGGACGTCGAGGTTCTGGGTGCGGAGGCCGCCCCGGATGCCGATCTCGACTATTGGCGAAACGCACTCCGCCCGTTGCCCGAATCACTCGAATTGCCCGGCAAGAGCGCCGATTCCGGCTCCCGGCAGGCCGAGCGCCGCACCCTGGAACTCTCCGCCGAGCTGATGGCCCGGGTCGATGCCTTCGCCCGCGAGCATCACGCGACCCCGTTCATGGTTCTGCTGGCCGCCTACGAGGCCGTCGTGCACCGCTACACCGCCGCCGGTGACTTCCTGGTGTCGGTCCCGGTCACGGTGCGCCGCAATGCCCTGGCCGAATCCTTGATCGGCTACTTCGGCAACACCCTGCTGCTGCGCGCCACCCTCACCGCGCGGGACAGCTTCGCCGCGTTCACCGACGCCGTCCGCGACACCTGCCTCGGCGCGTTCGCGCATCAGGGCGCGGGCATCGACGCGGTGGTGCGGGCGGCCAATCCGGAGCGGCTGGGCGGCAAGGACGGGCTCGATCAGCTGGTGCGCCTGGGCTTCAGCGTCCGCAAGAGCGCCGACGGCTTCGCCCTGGACGGTGTCGAGGCCACTCTGCTGGAGCTGGGTAGCCCGGTCACCCAGCTGCCGCTGACCCTGGCCGTGGTGCTGGAGCCCGCCGGCGCGTACCTGGAGGCCGAATACCAGGTCGACCACCTCGACGCACCGCTGGTCGACCAATTGCTGTGCCACTACACGCAATTGCTCGACGCGGCGCTGGCCGAGCCCGACAAGCGCATCGGCGACCTGGACATCCTGGGCGCAGAGGACGCCGCACGCATCCTCGAACTCTCGCACGGTGAACTTGTCGCGACCCCGGCCGTCACCATGGTGGACCTGTTCCAGGCCCGCGTCGCCGCCGCGCCCGACGCCCTGGCCGTGGTAGCCCCCGATACCGGTGTGGAGCTCACCTACGCCGAGCTGAACCGTCGCGCGAATCGGCTGGCGCACTGGCTGATCGGCCAGGGCCTGGCCGCCGAGGACCTCGTCGGCCTGCGCCTGTCCAACTCGGTGGAGTTCGTGGTCGGCATGCTGGCCGTGCTCAAGTCCGGCGCGGCTTACCTGCCCATCGACCCGGCCTACCCGGACGACCGCATCGACTACCTGGTCGCCGATGCCCGCCCCCGCCTGGTGCTGGGCCGCGTCGAACTCGATGCGGCGGAACTGTCGGCGGCCGAACTACCCGAGCACGATCCCTCCGACGCCGACCGCTTGCGCGCGCTGCGCCCCGGCAATCTGGCCTACGTCATCTACACCTCGGGCTCGACCGGCAAACCGAAGGGCGTCCCGGTGCCGCACGGCGCGATCGCCGAACACCTGGACGGGTTCGTCGCCGAATGGGGCATGACGGCCGAAGACCGCCTGCTGCAATCCTCCTCGGTGAGCTTCGACGCCTCGCTGCTGGACATCTTTGTCACCTTCACCGCCGGTGCGCGTCTGGTGGTGCCGAAACCCGATGCCTTCCGCGACATTCCGTACGTCGCCGACATCATCACCCGCTGCGGCGTCACCGTGCTGCACATGGTGCCGTCCATGCTCAGCACCTTCCTGCTGCTGCCGGAGGTGAGCCAGTGGCGGGCGCTGCGGCACGTCCCGGTCGGCGGTGAGGCGCTGCCGGGCGAGATCGCCGACAAGTTCGCGGGCATCTTCGACGCGGAACTGCGCAATCACTACGGGCCGACAGAGGCCGTGGTGTGCGCGACGCACCAGGATGTGGTGGGCCCGCAGGGCACCCGCATCGTGCCGATCGGCACGCCCAACCGCAATGTGTACGTGTACCTGCTCGACGAGGCGTTGCAGCTGGTCCCGGACGGCGTGGTCGGCGAGATCTACTTGGGCGGCGAGCAATTGGCGCGCGGCTACCTGCATCGCGCCGGACTGAGCGCGGACCGTTTCGTCGCCGATCCGTTCGGCGGGCGCGGCGGCAGGCTCTACCGCACCGGTGATCTGGCCCGCCGCAATGGCGACGGCGAGATCGAATTCGTCGGCCGCGCCGACGAACAGGTCAAGGTGCGCGGCTTCCGCATCGAACTCGGCGAAGTGGAGGCCGTGCTCGGCGGCCACCCGAGCGTCGGACACTGCGTGGTGATCGCCACCGAGGACCCGGCGGTCGGCGCCATGCTCGCCGCCTACGTGGTGCCCGCGGCGGGCGCGACCATCGACCCGGAGCAGTTGCGCGCGCATGCCGCCGCGGTACTGCCGGAGTACATGGTCCCCGCCGCGGTCGCCGTCATCGACGCGATCCCGTTGACCGTGCACGGCAAGCTGGACAAACGCGCCCTGCCCGCGCCCACCCGCCGTGCCGCGCGTGGCTACCGGGAACCGGCCACCGCCACGGAGATTCGGCTCGCGGCCCTGTTCGGGCAGCTCTTCGGCCGACCGCAGGGCAGCGGCGGGGACCGCATCGGTGCGGACGACTCCTTCTTCGAACTCGGCGGACATTCACTGCTGGCGACCCGCCTGATCGTGTTGATTCGCAAGGAGTTCGGCGTCGAACTCGACGTCCGGGCTCCGTTCGACACACCCACCGTCGCGGGCCTGGCGGCCTTGATCGAGAACACCCCCGTGGCCGAATCGCGTGCAGAGACCCCGAGTCTGGCGAAACGCGAACGGCCGGACCGTGTTCCGCTGTCGTTCTCGCAGCTGGCCATGTGGTTCCAGCACAAGCTGGAAGGCCCCAGTGCGGTCGGCAACATCCCCTTCGCCATGCGCGTCGACGGCCCGCTCGACCTCGCCGCGCTGACCGCCGCCCTGGGCGATGTGGTCGCCCGGCACGAGGCGCTGCGCACCGTGTTCCCGGCGGACGGCGGCGTGCCGTACCAGTTGGTGCTCCCGGCGGGGCCGATCGACGTCATCGTCACGGTGCTCGACGACGCCGACCGGCTGCCCGCCGAACTGGCCGAGGCCGCCGAATACTGCTTCGCGGTGGAATCCGAACTGCTGGTGCGGCCCAAGGTCTTCGTCCTGGACCGGAATGCGCACGCCATCTCGCTGCTGGTGCATCACATGGTGGCTGACCACTGGTCCTTCCGCACCATCCTGGCCGACCTGGCCGTCGCCTACCGCAGCCGGTCAGCGACTGCGCGTAGGTGATCCAGTCCACGGTCATCACCGCCGGGCGTACGACATCGCCGTA
>NZ_JBSGBY010000489.1:0-6578 GCF_053601505.1 Nocardia sp. NPDC004722 | reverse complement strand
GCGGCGAGGATGGCGCGGACGTTCTGGACCAGCTCGCGTTGGACGTCGGTGGCGTTGAGGCGGCCCAGGTTCGGGTGCGTCGCGGTATGGGCCCCGAGGTCGTAACCGTGGCGGACCAGCCACGGCAGGGCGCGCGGGTCGTCGCCGAAGGGGTCGTTGTTGAGGTAGAAGGTGGCGGTCGCGGCGAGATCCGGGTGGCGGGAATGGAATTGCTCGAGCAGGCCCACCGCGCAGTCGGGGGTGGGGTCGCCGGCGTCGGTGAGGGTGAGCTGGGGGCGGGTGGAGTCGTCGAAGGTGAGGACCACCGGGTGGGTGCCCGCGGGGAGGTCGATCACGCCCGACAGGTAGCGGGCCAGGGTGATCGGGCGGTAGCCGTCGGTGTAGAGCCGCTCCAGTTCCGCGGTGAATTTCGCTGGGGTCTGGTCGTATTCGCTGCTCGGATCGGCCTCGATACGGTGATACATGAGGATGGGGATCTGGCCCAGTTCGTTGGCGGCGACCGCGGCAGGGTCCGGCGGACGCACCGTCGGGGCGGGCGTGGTCGTCGCGGGCGGCGCGGTGGCGGTGGACCCGCCGCACGCGGTGGCGGTCGCGCACAGCAGGGCCGCCGTGACCATTCGCAGCAGGCCGGTGGTCAGCGCCGTCCACGCCTTCATTGCCGCAACGCTACGCGGCGACAACGGTTTTGAGTTGATCTCGGCGAAATCCGATCGTCATCTCCGCGCTCGGGTAATAGTGATGCCCAACAGGCGTCTGTGGAAGTTGGTGTGTACGTTGCTCATGCGACTTCGGGCGATCCGCCGTCGGCGGCCCGCCCTGCTCGCGCTCGGTGCGGTACTCGTCCTGGTGCTCACCACGGTGATGTTCGTCTACGGTCGCAGCCGGCCGTCGGCCGCCACCGAGATCAGACCGCCGCGGCTGGAACTCTCGCCGCTCTCGGCGGCTACTTCCTATCGGGATCCGGTGACGGTGCGGGGCAAGGCGATCGGGGCGAAACAGGTGTCCTCAGGCGACCGGTCGGTACCGGTCGGGGCGGACGGGACCTTCGAACTCGCCCTGCCGCACGCACCTGTCGATACCACCGTGGTGGCCACCAATGCCGCGGGCGACACAGTGGCGGTCCCGGTGAAGGTCGGGGTCACCCTGCCCCGGATCCGGGCCGTCCACGTCACCGCCTACGCCTGGGCCTACGATCCCATGCGCGAGGCCGTCCTGGACCTCGCGCGCACCGGGCGCATCGATACCGTCCAGCTCGATATCAAGGACGAGGACGGTGTCGTCGGCTACGACTCACGGGTGGCGCTGGCGCGCGAATCCGGTGCGGTCAACCCCATCTACGACGCCCCCGCCGCCTTGAAGCAGCTGCACGACATGGGGGTGAAGGTGGTCGGCCGCATCGTCGCCTTCCGTGACCCCACCCTCGCCGGTTGGGCCTGGCACAACGGGCATCCGGACTGGGTGATCCAGAATCAGGGCGGCGGACCGTACTCCAGCGGCTACGGCGCGATCGCGTTCACCAACTTCGCCAGCCCTGAAATCCGTTCCTACAACCGGGATCTCGCGATGGAGGCCGGACACCTGGGCTTCGACGGCGTCATGTACGACTACATCCGGCGGCCCGACGGGAATCTGGCGGGGATGCGGTTTCCCGGGCTGGTCGAGACGCCGTCGGAATCGGTGGCGAACTTCCTGCGCGATATCGAGGCGCCGGTCCACGACGCCGGAGCCTCGCTGGGTGCGGCGGTGTTCGGGATCGCCGCGACCCGGCCGGACGAGATCGCCCAGGACATTCCGTCCATGGCGCGGTTCGTCGATTTCCTCGCGCCGATGCTGTACCCGTCGCATTGGCACGCGGGCGAGTACGACGTCGCCAATCCGAACTCCCAGCCCTACGACATCATCTTCCGGTCGCTCCAGGACTTCCGGGCGCGCACGGAAGGGACTGCGGCACAGATTATTCCGTGGTTGCAGGACTTCAGTCTGGGGGTGTCGTACGGGGATGCGGAGGTCAAGGCGCAGATCGACGCCACGTATGCGGCGGGGTACAACGGGTTCTTCCTGTGGAATCCGGCCGTGAGCTATCACGGTGGTGCGTTGTCGCCCAGTTGAGCCCTGTCGCCGAGCTGGGCGGGTCAGCGCCAGAATTGCCAGCCTCGGCGTGAATCCTGTTCCCGGGGCGTGGAATTCCAGGTCTGGCTCGCGTCGAGGGTCAGCAGCGTGGCGACGGCCTGGGGAAGATCCAGACGGTTGCGCAGCCAGGGCCAGCCGCCGGAGAGCGCTTCCGCGAGCTCGGCCGGAGGTAGTTCGAGGGCCGCCAGCGCGTCCAGCAAGGTGGCCGGGGGCATATCCCAGTGCCGGGCGCAGGCGGTGACCAGGGCGGGCAGCTGATCGGGCGGGGCGACGGCGAGCACACGCCGCAGGATCGGCCCGCCGTCGGCCGACCGGGTGCGGGAGACCAGCCGGTCGACGACATACTCGGGATCGGAATTCAGTGCGGCGGACATGGTTTCGCGTGCGCCGTCGAAGTCCATCGGCTCGTCGGGGGACCGCAGCAGGGCCGACAGGTCGGCCGGTGACCAGTCCTTCCCGTTCCTGCGCCCGAAGCCTTTGCGGGGCAGTTTGATTCCGCCGCGGGGTGTGTCGTCGCGTGCCGGGGCGGCATCGAGTACCACCAGGGCCTCGATCGATTCCGGAAGCTCCAGGGCCCGGCGCAGGTCGCGCCAGCCGGGCCGCAGCGCCTCGGCCAGGTCGACCGGGTCGGCGCGGGTGAGGGTGAGGGCCCGCATCAGATCGACGCCGTCGAGGGCCGGATAGCGGGCGCACTCCGCCACCAGGGCGGGCAGGCGATCGGGCGGCGCGCAGGTCAGGATCTGTTCCAGCGCATAGCGATCGCGGCCGTCGCAGGCGACGTCCACCGCGACCTGGGCGACGATGCCGAGATGGGCGTACATGGCGTTGCGCAGCAGATGGCTGCTGCCGGTCGGGACGCCCTGATCGTCGACCTCGGCCCGCAGCGCCTTGTGTACCAGGGCGCGGTCCCGCGAGCCCAGCGCGTGCTCGCGCAGTGCGCGATGACGGATCAGGTATCCGCCGATGGCCTGGCGGCGCTTGGGGTTTCCGGTGATCCACTCGGTGTGCAGGCGCGGCCACACCACGGCGGCGTCGGTGGCCGAGAGCTGCCCGTGGCTGCCTTCCAGCCGTCGCCGGGCGGCATCGGCCACCACCTCGGTGAGATCGAAACCGAGCTGGCGGGCCACCTCGACGGTGTGGGTGCGGTCGCGGGTGTCGTTGACGACGCGTTCGGTGAGAACTTTCTCGAACGTCTTGCGTACGCCGGGGCGATGCTCCATCCGGGCCAATGCCCTTGCCACGCTGGGTCTTCCGATGGCCAGCTGGACGGCGCGGGTGGCGAGGGCGCGGTCGTGCAGCCACTCCGGGTTCAGGTCGGGATCGGTGATCACCTCGGCCAGGTGGTCGTCGTCGAGTTCATCGGGGCCGAGTGCGCGCAGGTGCAGGCGATAGCACCACTGGCCGATCTCCTGTGCGGTGCCGAGGGTTTCGGGTGGCGTGACACCGGCGCGGCGATGGCCGACGAGTTGGCGGCCCAGCTGCACGAAGGGGTCGGACTCGTCACCGGGGTCACCCGGAGTGACGATGCGGCGGGCGCCGGCGGGGGTTCGTCCGTCACCTGTCACCGTGATGATCGCGCAGTCCGAGCTCGGGGTGTCGGAGGTGCAGAAGGTCAAGTTGCGCAAGCTGTTCCGGGGGAGCATGCCGTAGAGGGCGCGCAGCATGGCGACCGCGTCCGTGCCGTGCTCGACGCGCAGTTCGAGGGCGGGGCCGCGGCCGGACAGATGGGCGAGGGTGTAGCCGAGCAGGGCGGGCAGCCACTCCAGCTCGAGATAGGCGTCGGCGGCGGAGTCGAAACCGTTGTGCTCCGGGGGTTTCGGCAGGGTGTCCCAGCGGTCGGTGGGGTAGCCGGGATCGTCGAGGGTGGCGCGGAAGGCCCCGGCGTCGTACAGGCGCAGCGCGGTCGCGCCGTCGAGCGCGCCGCGTTCCCCGGTGACCAGGTGCGTCACGCAGGTGCCGGGCCGGGCGTTGGACGGCGTCTTCAGCAGCGCCACCGCCAGCCCGCGCACCAGGGTGAATTCCAGCGCGAGCGCGTCCGGCGCGGCCGGGAGCCCGTCCCAGCTGATCAGCCCGCCCAGCTCGCGCGTGGTGGAACCCAGTGCGGCGGGCCAGTTTCCGGAGCGTGCGACCACGCCGACACCCGTCCCGGAGGATTCCAGCGTCACCACGGCCCAGCCGCACAGCAATTGGGCGAAACCCGTCATCGGTCGGTCCGTAGGTGGTCGATCAGGTTGAGCATGTGGATGACCGGGTCGACGGCCGCGAACGGCTTGAACACCGGATAGGTGTTGTCGGCGCGCTTACCGCAGCCGACGGCCGAGACCGGGAAGTAGCGGTTGTGCGGGAAATGGATCGACAGGGTCGCGTCGACGGCCGGAAACAGTTTGCGCACCAGCGATCTCGTGGCGTCCGAGCGGTAGGCGATCTGGCCCGGCTGATACAGGTTGCCCGCGCCGTTGAGGCTGTACGGGCTGTCGGCCCAGTCCGGCGGGGGCGCGACGATACCGACCTCGGGCAGGCTGATCAGCGACAGCAGATCCGATTTCGCGACGATCGTCGAGACATGCAGGCGCGGCGGCTCGATCGGCAGTTCGAGGGGATAGCTGTTGGCGGTGCGCCACAGCTTCGCGATCTGGTCGATCATCATCTTGGTGCGGCCCACCGTCTGCGAATGCTCGACGTTGTTGCTGAGACTCTCCTCGTTGGCCGGGCCCGCGTGCTCGCGCATCATGGCCAGGTACTGCTTGTTCAGCGTCGAGGGCACCACGAACCAGATGAAATCGGCGACGGCCAGGTGCGGGCTCACCTTGGCGGCGATCTCGGCGTCTGCGACATCCTCGCCCGCCACATCCACGAACGCCAGGTTGACGGTGCGGCGGGTGGCCAGCGAGGTGAACTTGATCAGGATCGGGGTGCGCACCTGCCAGCCGCTCCAGGCGTGCGACTGGGTCTGGGTCTGGTTCTGCGGGGGCATGGGTGGGCGCGGTGGCTGCGGCGCGCCCACCGGGCCGATGCCGTTCTCCTGGCGTTGCATCTGCGCGCCGACGTACCCGCGCTTCTGGGTGTAGCCGATGGCCTGCCGGTTCATCAGCGTGTTCTCCAGGGCCGCAAGCAGTTTGGTGGATCGGCGCGACGGCACGATCGACCATTCCCGGGCCAGCACCGGGTCGTTCATGACCGAATAGATCATGGACACGATGAGATGCGTTTTGGACGAGGCGGATTCGCCGACGAAGCCGATCACCGTGGTCGGATGGTCGAGGATCTCCTCGTCGATCTCACAACCGTTGGGGCAGCGCCGATCCAGCCGCCGCGAATAGTCCGCGACACGGGTGGCGAAGGCGCCGTTGGGCTGGCGCAGCACCCAGATCCAGGAGCGGCGGGCGGAGTCGAATTTGAACTCCGCCAGGCAGTTCAGACAGACGATTCGCACAGGGGCACCTCAGGCCAGCACGGTGTAGGTCAGCCACAGCAGCGTGACCAGGAAGAAGGCCGCGCCGACGCGGGCCGCGATCCGCAACCAGTGCCAGGCGCGGGAGTTGGCGTAGACGTAGCGTTCCCAGGCCAGGCCGGCCCGCGGGCGGTTGCTCGGATTGCTCACGACTTCCTCACAGCTGATGGGCGATCGACACGATCAGCCAGGCGAGCAGCAGGAAGACCAGCCAGCCCAGCACGATTCCGGTAGCGGCCGCGCCCAGCAGGACGCCGCCGATGTAGCGGGGGTCGTCGCGGGTCAGGCCCTCGAGCACGCGTTGCCGGAATTCCAGCGCGGGGCGCACGAAGATGCCCCACAGGCCTGTCTCGGGCAACTGGACGCCCGAATGTTCGGCGGGTGGGCGCACGGGCGGGCCGGGCGGCAGGACGCTGGTCGGATTGCGCACCGGCACCGTCGCGGGATCCGGTGCGGGGCCGTGGATCTTGTCGGTGACGTCATCGATCTTGCGGGTGACACCCTCGGGCGGCTTGCGGGCGAGATCGCGGGTCTCCGAGTGCACGGCGTCGCGGAAGTAGTGCTGGAACTCCGCCGCGGAGCCGAAACGCAGGCCGGGGTCCGGGGACAATGCCTGATCCAGCACCGAACGCAGCTTCTGCGGCAACTGCGCGGGCGCGTACACCGCCTCCAGCACCTCCGTGCACACCACCGCGAACGAGTACTCGTCACTGAGATGGGTGAACCGGCCGTGTTCGAGATATTCGGGCGCGGAATAGTTCTGGGTGCCGACCACCTGATGTGCCCGGGTCAGCCGCTGCATGTTCTCACGCATCTCGATGGCGATCCCGAAATCGGCGAGCTTCGCGGTGCCATCACGGCAGATCATGATGTTCTCGGGCTTGATGTCCCGGTGCACCACCCACCCACGACCCGTTGACCCACGACGACGTCCTGCGTATCCATTTCTCCGCGCCCCCGTTCGGTTTTCCCGGCTATCTCGCCGATGAGGTGGGCG
>NZ_JBSGBY010000488.1:0-6581 GCF_053601505.1 Nocardia sp. NPDC004722 | reverse complement strand
GATTCGCGGTGGGCGGCCGACTGGTACCCGGGTGTAACGCGTTCTAGGCTGCTTGACAGAACTTCAGGATCGCCAGCACAGTCAGGATCGCACCGTGGGTAGTACTTCGACGCCGTGGACCGCGGCCGATATTCCGGATCTCAACGGGCGCACCGCGATTGTGACCGGGGCCAGTGGGGGGCTGGGGCTGGAGACGGCGCGGCGGTTGGCTGAGCGGGGGGCGCGGGTGGTGATGGCTTGCCGGAATGGTGAAAAGGCTGCTGCTGCAGCGGAGTCCATTCGGGGGAGTGTGCCGGGGGCCGAATTGCCGTTCGTGGAGTTGGATGTGGGTTCGCTCGCGTCGGTGCGGAAGGCGGCGGAGCGGGTTCGTGACGACTTCGAGCGGATCGATCTGCTGGTCAACAACGCTGGGACGCTCACTCGCGAGCGTGGCTTCACCGTGGACGGGTTCGAAACCACTTTCGGCACAAACCATCTGGGGCCCTTCGCGTTTACCGGGCTGGTGCTCGAACTGTTGCAGGCGGCCCCGCACGGCCGGGTTGTCACCGTGGTCAGTGGGGTGCCCGCGCAGAAGGGGAGGTGGCTCGACCTCGATGATCTGACGTTCGAGCGGCGCAAGTACAAGGCGTATCCGGCCTATGCGCAGTCCAAGCAGGCCAATGCCATGTTCGCGCTGGAGTTGCAGCGACGGCTCAACGGGACCGGCAGTGAGCTGATCTCGGTGCTGGTGCATCCGGGGGCGGCCGAATCCGATTTCGCCCAGAACTTCGGTCCCGCGGTCGCTTTCCTGTCGCGGCCGCCGCTCAATCGGGTGTTTCGGATCATCATGCAGACCGTCGAGATGGGGGCGCTGCCCACCCTGCGGGCCGCCACCGACCCCGGCGTGCGCGGCGGGGACTTCTACGGGCCCACCGGCACCACCAAGGGCTATCCGGTGCCCAACGAGACGAGCGCGGAGACGCGGGATCCAGAGGTTGCGGCCAGGCTGTGGGAAGAGTCCGAGCGGCTCACCGGGGTCACCTACCGCTTCGAGGAATAGCCCCGGATGCCGCGAACGCCCCCGGAATCTTCCGGGGGCGTTCGTATTTCGGCCTCAGCGGCTCAGGTCCGGATCCACGTCGTCATCGGTGAGCAGCGCGCTGCCCGCGACCCGGTCGGTGGCCAGCGCGTCGAGGAAGGCGCGCGCCCAGCGGTCCACGTCATGGGTCAGCACCTGACGCCGCAGTGAACGCATGCGGCGGCGACGGGTGTCGCGGTCGTCGTCGATCGCGCCGATCAAGGCGTCCTTGACGCTGTCGAGGTCATGCGGGTTGCACAGGTACGCCTGGCGCAATTCCGCTGCCGCACCGGTGAATTCGCTCAGCACCAGGGCCCCGTTCAGGCCGCCCTGGCAGGCCACGTACTCCTTGGCCACCAGGTTCATGCCGTCGCGCAGCGGCGTCACCACCATGACATCGGCGGCCACGAAGAACGAGATCAGCTCATCGCGCGGGATCGGCCGGTGCAGGTAGTGCACCACCGGATAACCCACCCGCGAGAATTCGCCGTTGATCCGCCCCACTTGACGCTCGATATCGCCGCGCATCTGGATGTACGAATCGACCCGTTCCCGGCTCGGCGTCGCCAGCTGCACCATCACGGTGTCGGCCGGATCGACCCGGCCCTCGTGCAGCAGCTCCTCCAGCGCGGCGAGGCGGATGTCGATGCCCTTGGTGTAGTCCAAGCGGTCCACGCCCAGCAGGATCGTCTTCGGATTCCCCAGCTCCGCACGGATTTTCGCGGCCCGCTCACGGACATCGCGGCGACGCGAGAACTCGTCCAGCTCGGTCGAGGTGATCGAGATCGGGAACGCGCCCACCCGTACGGTGCGGAAACCCACCTGCACCACACCGAGTTTCGAGCGCACGCCCACATTGCCGCGCGAAGTCGGCTGTCCGGCAAGGCGTCTGGCCAGATACAGGAAGTTCTGCGCACCGCCCGGCAGGTGGAAGCCGATCAGATCCGCGCCCAGCAGGCCCTCGACAATTTCTGTGCGCCAAGGCATCTGCATGAACAGTTCCACCGGCGGAAACGGAATGTGCAGGAAGAAGCCGATGGTCAGATCCGGGCGCAGCATGCGCAACATCTTGGGCACCAGTTGCAGCTGGTAGTCCTGCACCCAGACCGTCGCGCCCTCCGCCGCCACCTTCGCGGTGTACTCGGCGAAACGGCGATTCACCTGCACGTACGCCTGCCACCACTGGCGGTCGTAGACCGGCCGCACGATCACGTCGTGATACAGCGGCCACAGCGTCGCGTTGGAGAAGCCCTCGTAGTAGTCGGCGACCTCATCGCCGGAGAGCGGCACCGGATGCAGTTCCAGGCCGTCCTCGATGATCGGGTCCAGTTCGACGTCCGGAACCCCCGCCCAGCCGACCCACGCGCCCTTGTTGTTGCGCAGCACCGGTTCCAGGGCCGTCACCAGGCCGCCGGGACTGCGCTTCCAGCGGGTGGTGCCATCGGGTAGTCGCTCCAGGTCGACCGGAAGGCGGTTGGCGACGACGACGAATCCGGAACCGGAGCTGTCCGGGTGCACGGTCCTATTCGCCTCGCGTCGGCGCGATGCCCAGCATCGACAGCAGCATGCGGCATTCGTCGGCGTCGGTCGCGTAGGCGGCTACCACGCGCTGGGCCTGACGAGCGGTTTCGTCGGCGAGCGGCTCCAGATCGTCGTCCGCGATGTCGTTCGCGCCGGTCTTCGCGGCCATATCCATGTCCTCTCGGGGAAGTCTGCTCTCTTCGAGGGCTCCATCGTATCTGCCAGGAAAGTCGCACCCGTCCGCTGCTCACATTGCGAGCCCTAACCGCAATGGTCAGGGGGCGAAACATTCCGGTCTCCGATAGCTATACGGTGAACGAACGCATGAGTCGTACTACCTGATGAAGGGACCAAGCATGCCGTTGGCGACGGTGAACGGAATCTCACTGAACTACCAGGTCAAGGGAGACCGGACGCGCGGCACCGACGTCAAGGGGTCCGCGCCGCTGGTCGTCATGATCATGGGCACCGGCAGCGGTGGTCGGGTGTGGGAACTGCATCAGGTGCCCGCGCTGGTCGCCGCCGGATACCGGGTCTGCACCTTCGACAATCGCGGCATCGCACCGTCCTTCGAGGCCCCGAACGGGATGACCATCGACGATCTGGTCCGCGACACCGCCGCCCTCATCGAATTCCTCGACGAGGGACCGGCATTGGTGGTCGGCCAGTCCATGGGCTCCCGCGTCGCGCAGGAACTCGCCCTGGCCCGGCCCGACCTGGTCCGCAAGGCCGTGTTCATGGCCGGACACGCCCGGCTCGACCAGTTCCAGAAGACGCTCTCGCTCGGCGAACACGAATTCGACGCCTCGGGGGTGAAGCTGCCCGCCAAGTACGAGGCCGCCATCACCGCGTTGATGAACCTGTCGCCCGCGACCATGGCCGACACCCACGCCGCCCGCGACTGGCTGGACCTCTTCGAATTCACCGGTGGCCCGGCCACTCCCGGCATCCGCGCCCAGCGCCGCATGGACCACGACTTCGATCGCACCGCGGCCTACCGCGGTATCAAGGTCCCGTGCCTGTCCATGGGCTTCGCCGATGACCGCATGATTCCGCCCTACCTTTCTCGCGAGGTCGCGGATATCATTCCGGGAGCCCGCTACCAGGAGGTTCCCGACGCCGGGCACTTCGGCTACCTCGAGCAGCCGGAAGCCGTCAACAAGATCCTGCTCGAATTCTTCGCGGCCTGAATGAAGTGCAGGTAACCGCCCAGCGGTAACACCTGCCTTGCTAGGGTCGAATCAACGTCGGGGGCTCGTTCCATCACTGCGGTGATCGGATGATCCGTCTACGTACTCCGTACACAGCGCCAGTATCCAGTGAGGTGAAATGAGCACCAATCCCTTCGATGACGAAGACGGCCGGTTCTTCGTCCTGGTCAACGATGAGGAACAGCACTCCCTGTGGCCCGCCTTCGCCGAGGTTCCGGCGGGATGGCGAGTCGTCTTCGGCGAGGACAGCCGCGCCGCGTGCGTCGAGTATGTCGAGAAGAACTGGACGGATATGCGTCCCAAGAGCCTGCGTGACGCCATGGCGGCGGACGACGCGGCACGTCAGGCGGCGCAGTCCTGACACCCTGCGGTTAGTCCGATACTGCGCGAACGGCTTCCGAACGCGGCCGGGTGAGGCAACCAGCCTCGACCGGCCGCGCTGCGGTCCGGTCCGCGGCGTCGTTCCGACCGGGACGTCGGCTTTTCCGCGCAGCCGACGACCCCGGTTATGATGAGCACCGCATTTCCCGCCTCCTTAGCTCAGTGGTAGAGCACCGCTCTTGTAAAGCGAAGGTCGTCAGTTCAATCCTGACAGGGGGCTCGAGGACGAACGCCGGTCGATGATTCGACCGGCGTTCGTCGTGTCAGGCGACCGGCAGGGCCGAATCCGCGACACTCCCGTTCCCAGGAAACTCCCAGGGAAGGGCCAGGTTCCTCGCGGGCGGGGCGCAGAATATGAGCCCATGACAGGTGTGCCCGCGCAGGTGCGTGAACCCGAGGCCAGGGTGCTCGTCGTCGACGATGAGCCCATGATCGTCGAGCTGCTGTCTGTGAGCCTGCGGTATCAAGGGTTCGAGGTCGCGAGTGCCGCCAGCGGCACCGAGGGGCTGGACAAGGCCAAGACCTTCCGGCCCGACGCGCTGATCATCGACGTGATGATGCCGGGGATGGACGGCTTCGGGCTGCTGCGGCGGCTGCGGGCCGACGGGATCGATTCGCCCGTGCTGTTTCTGACCGCCCGCGACGATGTGGACGACAAGATCACCGGGCTGACCCTCGGCGCCGACGACTACGTGACCAAACCCTTCAGCCTCGAAGAGGTGGTCGCGCGGCTGCGGGTCATCCTGCGGCGCGCGGGTCGCTCCGCGCCCGAGACCAAATCCTCCCGGCTGCGCTTCGCCGATATCGAACTCGACGACGACACCCACGAGGTGTGGAAGGCGGGGGAGCCGGTCTCGTTGTCCCCCACCGAATTCACGCTGCTGCGGTACTTCCTCGTCAATGCCGGGACCGTGCTGAGCAAGCCGCGGATCCTGGATCACGTGTGGCGCTACGACTTCGGCGGCGAGGTCGGCGTGGTCGAAACCTATGTGTCCTACCTGCGCAAGAAGGTCGATACCGGTCCGGATCGGCTGATCCACACGCTGCGCGGGGTCGGCTATGTGATGCGGGAGCCGCGCGGTAGGACGGCCAACGCGTGATCGCCGCCGCGCTGGCAGAAGGTAAGCGGGCGACACGAACCCTGCGCGGCAAGATCACCGACCGGCTCGCGGCCGTGCCGCTGCGCACCACGCTGGTGCTGGCGCTGGTCTCCCTCGTCGGCTTCGGCCTGCTGGTTTCGGGAATCGCGGTCACCTCGCTCATGCGCAATGTGCTGGTCGAGCGCATCGACCGGCAGCTCTACGACGCGGCCCACAGCTGGGCCGCGCCCGGCGCGCAGCGACCCGAACCACTGCCCACCGTGCGCGGGCGCGAACGGCCCCCACACCTGTACTGGGTGCAGGTGCAGGACGCCGCCGGGGCGGTCACGCTGAGCCTGTCCGCGGGCGTGCAACAGCCCTCGGTGCCCGCGGACCTGGGCAATCGGCCGCAGACCGTCGGGTCGGTCGGGGCGTCCACCGAGGAATGGCGGGTGCTGCGGACGGTCAACGAATACGGCACCAGCACCATCGCGCTGCGCATGGACGAGACGAACTCGTTGCTGGACAAGCTGATCGTGCTCCAGCTGGTGATCGGCGCGCTGGTGCTGGCGGCGCTGGCCGCGGTCGCGCGCATCGTGATCAGGCGAAGTCTGCGACCGCTGCGGGAGGTCGAACGCACGGCGGCGGCCATCGCGGGCGGGGATCTGCATCAGCGAGTTCCGGTGCGCGGCACCGACACCGAGGTCGACCACCTCTCCCAGTCGTTGAACACCATGCTGACCCAGATCCAGCAGGCGTTCGCCGCCACCGAGGCGTCCGAGGAGGCCGCGCGGCGTTCGGAATCCAAGATGCGGCAGTTCGTCGCCGACGCCAGCCACGAACTGCGCACCCCGCTCACCACCATCAAGGGGTTCTCCGAGCTGTACCGCCAGGGCGCGATCACCGATCCCGGCATGCTCATGGACCGCATCGAACGCGAATCCAAGCGGATGAGCCTGCTGGTGGAGGACCTGCTCATGCTGGCCCGGCTGGACGCGCAACGACCGGTGGAGCGGCGGCCGGTGGATCTGCTCATGCTGGCCAGCGACGGGGTGCACAGCGCGCGGGCGCTGGCCGCCGCGCAACGACCGGACGGGCCCGAACGCAAGATCGACCTCGAAATCCGGCCCGGCCCCGGCACTCTGGAGCTGCTCGGCGACGAGGCGCGGCTGCGGCAGGTGCTGGCCAATCTGCTCAACAACGCCCTGGTGCACACGCCGCCGGATGCCGAGGTGACGGTGCGGCTCACCCCCGCCGAGGACGAGGTGGCCATGGAGGTCGCCGACACCGGCCCGGGGCTGGACCCGGAACAGGTCGAGCGGGTCTTCGAAC
>NZ_JBSGBY010000487.1:0-6582 GCF_053601505.1 Nocardia sp. NPDC004722 | reverse complement strand
CCACCTGCGCGACCATTCACGCGGTGCTCGCGGGGCTGGCCGAACTCGACGCGCTCGAACCGCTGCGCGGGAGCCTGGACCTGGACCGGGTGGCGCTCGGCGGTCACTCGGCCGGGGGCACCGTCGTGCTGCAGTCGGCGCGCTATTTCCCTTCGGTGCGGGCGGTTTTCGCATGGGGCGCGCACACCATGGTCGCGACCATGCTGGGCTGGGATCCGGGCACCGTGCTGCCCGCACAGGTGAACTGCCCGGTGCTGCTGGGTGTGGGCACCGAGGACGGGGTCATCCGAGGCAGCGCCGACCGCTACGGCGAGGGCGAGGACCGGCCGGATCCGGTGCAGCGCACCTTCACCGAGGCGCTGCCCGACGGCGAGCATCTGCTCGCGGTGGTGCCGGGGGCCAATCATTTCGCCATCGCCGACGCCGACCCGACCGCCGCGCGCGCCTTCCTGGACGGTCCCGGCAATACCGATGCCCGCGCCCGATTCGCCCACCTCACCACGCTGTTCCTGCACACCCACCTGCGGGATTCGCACACCGCCCGGGACGAACTGGCGGGCTTCGACGACGGCATGCTGCTGAAGCGGCGCTGAGGAGATCGCAGTGCTCAAGAACTTCTGGTACGCCGTCGAATTCTCCGGCCGCGTCGGCCGCGAACCGCGCAAGGTGACCTGTCTCGGCCAGGATTTCGTGCTCTACCGCACCGGCTCCGGTGCGGTGACCTGCCTGTCGGATCTGTGCGTGCACCGCGGCGGCGCGCTGTCGATGGGCAAGGTCACCGGCGACTGCATCACCTGCCCGTATCACGGCTGGCAGTACGACGCCGACGGGGTGTGCGTGCGCATCCCGGCCAACTCCCCCGAACGCAGCATCCCGCGCAAGGCGCGGGTGGACGCGTATCCGGCGCTGGAGCGCTACGGCATGGTGTGGGCCTTCCTCGGCGACCTGCCCGAGGCCGAACGGCCGCCCATCCCCGAGATTCCTGAATGGGACGATCCGGCGTTCCGCGCGGTCGAATACGAGATGGTGGTGGACGCAAACTACGAGCGCACCTTCGAGAACGTGGTCGACGCCTCGCACACCCCGTTCGTGCACGGCACCGCTTTCGGCAATCCCGACAAGCCCGAGATCCCGGATTTCCGTGTGCGGCAGACGGATTGGTCGGCCGAGGCCGATATCGAGCTGAGCCCGCCGCCGCCGAAGGGACTATGGGGGCTGCTGTTCCGGGGCAAGCCCCGGCCGGAGTACGTGACCGTCACCAATGCCTGGTATCTGCCCAATATCGTGAAGCTGCATGTGCGGCTGCCCATCGGGGACCTGCTGCTCTACGACTTCAACATTCCGCTGTCGCAGGATCGCACACTGGTGAAGATTCTCGGCTTCCGCAATTTCTTCACCGGCGGCTGGGCCGACGCCAATACCCGCAAGCGCATCGAGAAGATCCTGTTGCAGGACCGTCCGGTGGTGGAATCCCAACGGCCGGAGCTGCTTCCGTTCGACCTGTCCGACGAGCTGCACGTGCGCAGCGACGCCCTGCAGGTCGCCTACCGACGCCGGCGCACCCAGCTGATCAAGCAGGGCTGGTGGGTCGGCGGCGACGACGTCATCACCGGCGACGCGCCACGGCGCACCGCCACCGTCATCGCCTCGCCCGCGCGCCGCGACAATCCCGAACTGGCCAGCGCCTGGGTGCACAAGGCCCGCAATGGAGGACAACCGCATGACTCTGCCGGCAGCGCTCAGTGAGCGCACCCTCGACACCCTCTCCAGCACGCTGGGTTCGACCGTCGCCGAGGACGTGGCGTTGACCAGCGCGATGACACCGGATCCGGTGGGCAGGCTGCGCGTGCTGCGCGGAGGCCCCATCGACAAGGTGGTCGCCGTCGATCTGGTGGTGCCGCCCATCGGGCTGGACAGCCACATGATCTTCGCCTTCACCGGAAGTGATTCGGCCGTACCGCATTTCACGCTGGACGCGGTCTACGGCGGCGAGTACTACGCCATGCACCTGGATTTGATCCCGCGCGCGGATCTGGCCGTGCACCTGAACTATCTCGACGCCGCCTACCTGCCCTTGACGCCGCTGCTGGACGCGGCCTGGCAGATCGAGGGGGTGTCGGCGGCGGCGATCGGGCCGCGGCAGCGGGCGCTGATGTCGCCGTGGATGGTGGTGTGCCGGGCCGACGAGTCCGCCTTCGGCGAGCTGGGCGGCATCGTGGACGCGTATCTGCGGCACTGGCTCACACTCGTGGACAAGGGAGTTCCCGCGGTGGACACCGATCTCGCGGTGCGTGACCTCGCCAATCGCGCGAATCTGTTCAGCCCGCAGGTGGATCCGGTGTGGGAGCAGGTCACCCGGCTGCTGGGCAACGAACAGTCCGAACGCGTCCGCGGGGAGCTGGAAGCATGAGCGTGCGGGCGAAACCCAGTGTGTTCCAGGAACGCATCGCCGGGGAATGGGTGGGACGGCCCTCCCTGTTCGACGCCGAGGGCGTGTGGCTCGGATTCGAGGACATTCGCCGCTCGTCGGTCTTCGAGAACGGGGACATCACCTATGTCATGGACGGCGGGCTGAGCGGCGGCGGGCAGCTGGCCGGGCGATTCACGCTCGGTGCGCCGTTCGCGTTCGGCGTGCTCGACCACGACGGCGATCGGATCTACACGGGGCCGGACTTCTACGGGTCCGGGCAGCCCTACGGCGGTTTCGTGGACGCGCACTATTACGGGCCCGGATGGCAGGTCTCGCTCAACACCTGGAACCAGACCCTCGGCGACACGCAGGCGTACTCGTCGGTGCTGTCTCAGGGACCGGCCGTGGTCGGGGTGTTCGACGGTGTGTACACCCGCGATCCCGCACTCGTCGAAGAGCGCGTCGCCGCCGAAACCCGCTGTGGTGCGGTGACATTCACCCTGCCCACCAAGGACGAGAGCCAATTCACCGGCGACCTCGAGGTATGGACCGCCGATCAGGTCGACATCGGCAGGACCCGGATGTCACTGAGCGTCGACCCGCTGGGACTACTGACAGCCGAACATCACCTGACCATGTCCGGGGTGCTCGAATCCGACGTACGGACCACCGTGCGCCGCGACGGCGCGCGCTCGTTCCACGAAGGCCCCGACATCTGGGGCAATGGGCAGGCGTACGGCCGCGCTCATTTCGTGCGCCTGCACCAGACCGACGGGCGGCGGCTGGTGGGACGCGAATTCATGCTCGACGCCGAACCGGGGATGGGGCCGGGGTCGCGAATGGCCGTGGTGTATCAGCTGTTCGAGCGCAATCGGCTGACCGTGGTCGTGCACGGCGTCCTGGAGCGCGAATGAGCGCGGGCGCGCGCACGGTCGTCATCACCGGCGGCACCCGCGGCATCGGGCTGGGGATGGCGCGAGCACTGCTGGCGGACGGGCATCGGGTGGCGGTGTGCGGCACCGATATCGAGCGCATCGAGCAGGTGCGCACCGAACTGGACGGGCCCGCGCTGGTCGTGCCCGCCGACATCACCGACCGCGGCCAGGTGCGCGAGCTGTGGGACGCCGCGGTGCACGAGTTCGGCGGCGTGGACGTGTGGATCAACAACGCGGGCGTCTCCCATGCCCGCACCCCGCTCTGGTCGCTGTCGGCGGCGGAATTGCGGAAAGTGGTGGACACCAATCTGATCGGCGTCGCCCATGGCTGCGCGGTGGCCATCGCGGGCATGGCCGCCGCCGGTGGCGGCCATGTGTGGAACATGGAGGGGCTCGGCAGCGACGGCCGCTCGGTGGCGGGCCTGACCGGGTACGGGGCCACCAAACGCGCGGTCACCTATCTCACCGAGGGGCTCGCCAAGGAGATGCCCGCCGGGGTGTCGGTCGGGCTGCTCAGTCCCGGCATGGTGGTGACCGACCTGCTCACCCACGGCTACGGCGACGACGCCGAACTGGCCAAGGCGCGCAAGGTGTTCAACATTCTGGCCGACCGCGTCGAGACCGTCACCCCGTGGCTGGCGCGACGGGCGGTCGCCGACACCCGCAACGGCGCGCGCGTGGCCTGGCTGACGCCCGGCAAGGTGATGCGCCGCTTCGCCGCCGCCCCGTTCCGCCGCCGCGATCTGTTCACAACTCCCGAATCCGGCTGACCGACAGGAGATTCCATGCCCGACGTGCTGGGCTGGCGCGCCAAGTTCGGTGTGCTCGCGCCCTCCACCAATACCGTCGTGGAACCCGATTTCGCCCGCATGGGCGTGCCCGGGGTGACCGCCCACTTCGGGCGCATCCACATTCGCGATCAGAACATGAGCGACGACGCGGGCATGGGCCGGCTGCTCGAGCAGATCCGCGCCGAACTGTCCGCCACCTGCGAACGGGTACTGACTTGCGAACCCGACTACATGGTCATGGGCATGTCGGCCGAAACCTTCTGGGGCGGAGTCGAAGGCAACCAGCGGTTCGTCCGCCAGATCCAGGACGCCACCGGACTGGAGGTGGCCACCGGCGCGGAAGCCTGCCGCCGGGGGCTGGCGCTGTACGGTGCCGCGCGCATCGGCGTGGTCACCCCGTACCAGCCGGTCGGCGACGAGAACGTGGTCCGCTTCTTCGGCGAGCTCGGCTTCGAGGTCAAGGCCATCCGCGGCCTGCGCTGCCCCACCGCGGTTTCCATCGCCCACGTCACCGCGGCCGAATTACGGGCCGCGCTGCTCGAGGTCGACGACGACGGCATCGACGCCCTGGTCCAGTGCGGCACCAATCTGTCCATGGTCAGCCTGGCCGACGAAGCCGAACGCTGGCTCGGCAAACCGGTGCTGGCCATCAATGCCGCCACCTGGTGGATGGCATTGCGCGACAACGGCATCACCGACCGGGTGGAGGGCGCGGGCAGCCTGCTGCGCGACCACTGACTTCGCACCGCAGCCGCTGGAAAGAACTCGGCTACCCGCAGGGGCCACCGCCGACCGATGACCGGTCGGCGGTGGCCCGCTCTCACTGATGGGTCGGATCGGCCCACTCGCCGATGGACTTGGAGCGCACGGGGCTGATGAAGCGGGGGGCGGCGGTGTGCGGGTAGCCTTCGCCCCAATTGGTGGGGTCGCCGGTCATGACGACCTTGGCATTGTCGGTGTACCAGTCGACGAGGTCGGCGTCGGAGCGGACGATCCAGGTGCAGCCGCGTTCGGCGTCGGCGGTGAAGTCGCCGTGGCGGATGAACGGCGGCCGCCAGAAGTACGCGCCCGGCCACATGGAGCCGAAGTTGTATTCGAAGCCGCCGTCGAGGCAGTACGCCTCCTCGCTGCACGGGTGGTGGGCCAGCGGCATTTCGCGCCAGCCGGGCTTGGCCTTGATCAGGCGCGTGTAGAAGCCGGTCTTCTCATCACGGTGCAGCAGCTTGATGTAGAGGCCCGGGACAGGGGTGCCGCCGAGGTCGAAGCGCATGGGGCTGCCGTCCTTGACGTCGATCCACGGCATGGCGGCGGAGTCGTGGACGACGAGTTTCTGGTCGGGACGGACGAATTCGCGGTCGGCGTCGGCGGGTTCGAACTCCCAGCCGCCCCGTTCGCGGAACAGCAGGATTTCGGTACCGGACGCCACTCGCAGCGGCGGGGTCCACACGCCCGCGGGGGCCATCCAGAACCCTTCGGGCCCGAGTACGGTGTCGCCGACGGTGACCTCGCCCGCGAGCACGAACCATTCGGTCTCGGCGGTGTGCACGCCCGCCGGTCGGGACCAGTCACCGGTGAAGCGGACTTTCAACGAGGCCGAGCCGTCCTCCTCGTCGTAGCTCAGATTGCGTTGTTCGGCGGTGCCTTCGGCGTGGGTGAACTCGGCGACATGCCAGATGAGGTCTTTCTCATCGATGAGTTCGACATGGGGACGCATGAATCCTCCTGCGGGACGCGAACTTTCCGATACAGAATGTAGTGCTTATCAATAACCAAAACAAGATGTATCGTTTATTCCGTGAGCAGACCAGGACGCCCGGCCGGACCCGCCGCCGACACCGCAGAGATCGTGCTGACCGCCGCGTTGGAGTTGATCCTCACCGAGGGCGCCGCGGCGCTGACTCCGCAACGGCTGCACGGCATTACCGGCGTCGCGCGTACCACCATCTATCGGCACTGGCCGACCCCGAGGGACTTTCTCGCTGCCCTCATCGCCGTGGCGCCGCATCCGTCCCCCGAGCCGAGCGGCGACGCCGTGGCCGACCTGCACGCGGAAGTCGACTCGCTGTGTGATCGCCTGCGCGACAAGCCCGTCGCGGCATTCCTGCGCGCCCTGGTGACCGCCTCGGCCGCCGACCCTGCCTGCGCGGAACTGCGGCACCGCTATGTCGCCGACCTGCTCGCCCCCTTCCACACGGCGGTGCGCGCGGCGGGCGTCGGCGCGGCGAACTCGATCGAGGAGACGGCGATGGCCATCGTCGCGCCGCTGCTGGTGGACGCCCTGTTGCTCGACCGGCCCGCCGATCGTGACCGGGCCCATCGCGCCGTCTCGGATGCTTTGTCCCGCAACGCCATCGGTTCCCGCTGACCACCCGACGCCAGCGCAACCCGGCTATCCAGAGGAAGACGATGACCAATGCCGTAGGGACCCGCGCCGTCTTCGGCGTGA
>NZ_JBSGBY010000486.1:0-6593 GCF_053601505.1 Nocardia sp. NPDC004722 | reverse complement strand
AAGTCCGGCGAGGTGTCCTCCGAGGGCGCGCACACATCGGCCACGCCGGTGGTGCCGTGCGCCCACGAGATCAGCGGCCAGCCGCCGACCGGCGCCCGCACGCCGTCGAGATCGCCGACGGCTGTGCGCAGCACCGCTGTTTCCCCGTGCTCGCGGGCCCGGCGGGCACGACCGACCTGCTGCTGGTCTCCCCGATCATCCTCTACGATCACCCCGAGATCGCCGCCCAGAGCGAGGGCCCGCTGTTCGACTCCACCGAGATCGACGAGATCCTCGCGCTGCGCGTGCTGACCATGACCGACGCGGAGAAACGCGAAGCCCGCGCCACCGACCCGCTCGCCGCCGAGATCATCGACCGCTGCGAGAGCCTCGACGCCGAGCGCCTGACCAACCTGCATGGCGTGCTGCGCGAATCCGCCGGGCCGCCGCGCCTGCTGCCCGCGCTGCCGGACGGCGTCGACTGGTGGGATCCGCTGGCCGACAACGCCGTTCGCCCGGACTCCGATGCGGTGGTGATCGCCGGAACGCTGGTCCGCAAGGGCAGCCGGGTGCGATTGCGGCCCGCGCGCCGCGCCGACGCCCAGGACCTGTTCTACGCGGGCCGCACCGCCCACGTGGTCACCGTGCACGAGGACGTCGACGGTGACGTGCACATCGGCGTGGTCGCCGAGGACGACCCCGCGGCCGAACTGCACGAATGGTACGGCCGCTACCTGTATTTCGCTCCCGACGAGATCGAGCCGCTGGACGGCTCACCCGAATGAAAGGAAGGCCGGACATGGCCACGGTAGGAATCATCGCGACGGTGATCGTCGGCGTGATCGCGGCGTTCGCGGTCGTCGTCGGCATGCTCTCGATCCCGGATATCCGCAGGTACTTCCGGATCCGGCACATGTGAGCGGGTGATCGCACGACACGGGTGCTGGTCGCGGGGATCGGCAATATCTTCCTCGGCGACGACGGATTCGGACCGGAGGTGGTGCGGCGGCTGCCGCCCGCCCGGCCCGACGGCGTGCGCGTCACCGACTACGGTATCCGCGGCATGCACCTGGCCTACGACCTGCTCGACGACTGGGACGCGCTGGTGCTGATCGACGCGCTCCCCGATCGCGGCGCACCGGGCCGGGTGGAGATCCTGCGCGCCGAACCCGACAGCGGCGCGGCCGGATTCGACGGCCACGCCATGACACCCGAGGCGGTTTTCCGGACCGTGCGGGCACTGGGCGGGACGGTGCCGCCCACCGTCGTGGTGGGTTGCCAGATCGGTTCCGTGGCCGAGGCCATGGGGTTGACCGAAGCGGTGGCCGCCGCCGTGCCCGACGCGGTCGCCGCGGTCGGCAGAGTGCTGACCGAACTGCTCGCCCGGCAGGAGGTCTGAGCCATGTGCCTGGGCATACCCGGTCTGGTCGTCGAGGTGCTCGACGGCTACCACGATCAGATCGCGCTGGTGGACGTGTCCGGTGAGCGGCGCAAGGTGAATATCGGCCTGCTGGAGGAGGATCCGGCGCGACCCGGCGACTGGGTGATCATCCACATGGGCCTGGCCGTGGAGAAGACGGACGAAGCCGGTGCGGCCGCTGCCCTTGACGGGCTGCGACTGCTGCGCGACGGGGACGCGCCATGAGCACGCGGGGCAAGGCCGCCCCGGCCACGCGGGTTACCGACGTTGCGGCCCTGCGGGTTACGGACGTTGCGGCCGCGCGGGGCGCGACCACTGCGGCTGGGCGGGGCGCGACCACTGCGGCTGGGCGGGGCGCGGACGTTGCGGCTGGGCGGGGTGCGGGCGTTGCGGCTGGGCGGGGTGCGGGAGTTGCGGCCGGGCAGGGTGCTGAGGCTGCCCGGCGGGAACGTCGGCGGGTGGTGGTGCGCGGGGTGGTGCAGGGCGTTGGGTTCCGGCCGTTCGTGTACACCACCGCCGCCGAACTCTCGCTCACCGGCGCGGTGTCCAACGACAGCGGTGGCGTGATCATCGAAATCGAGGGCGCGACAGGCGATCTCGACGAGTTCGTGCATCGGGTTCGGACCCGGCCGCCACCGCTGGCCGTCGTCGAGGCCGTCGAATGCGAAGCGCTGCCCGTGCGCGGCGGCACCGGCTTCCACATCGCCGCCACCACCCGCGGCGGTGCGGGCCGCACACTCGCTTCACCCGATGTGGCGATCTGCGCCGAATGCGTTGCGGACCTGTGTGATCCGGGCAACCGGCGCTACCGGCACCCGTTCGTGAACTGCACCAACTGCGGGCCGCGCTTCACCATCATCGCGAGCCTGCCCTACGACCGCGATCGCACCAGCATGGCCGGATTCCCGATGTGTGCGCGCTGCGCCCGCGAATACGCCGACCCCGCCGACCGCCGCTTCCACGCCCAGCCCATCGCCTGCCCGGACTGCGGTCCGCGCCTGTCGTATACCGGCCCCGGCGGCGGCGATGCGATCGCCGCCTCCCGGGAACTGCTGCGCGCCGGAGGAATTCTCGCGGTCAAGGGCATCGGCGGCTATCACCTCGCCTGCGACGCCGCCAACGAGTCCGCCGTAGCCGAGCTGCGCCGCCGGAAGCGGCGCGGCGACAAGCCTTTCGCCGTAATGACCCCGGACCTGGCCACCGCTCGTCGAATCGCCGTCATCGACGAAACGGCCGAGACGCTACTGACCGGACCGGCACGACCGATCGTGCTGCTTCCCCGCCTCGGCGCTGTGCCTCCACATGAGCGGCCATCGGAGGGGGACGGCCTGCGACCACATCCGGGGCGGCCCCTAGCGTCCGGAACCCACTCGGGCGCGGCAGAACTCGGCATGTTGGCGGCGTCCGTCGCGCCGGGCAATCCGGATCTGGGCGTCATGATCGCTTACACGCCATTGCATCTGCTGCTGTTCGGGCTGCCCGGTGACGAGCCCGGGCCGCGGGTGCTGGTTATGACTTCGGGCAATTTGGGCGGCGAGCCGATCTGCTACGACGACGCCGACGCGCGCACGCGGCTCACCGGTTTGGCCGACGCGTGGCTGTCCCATGATCGGCCGATTCTGGTGCCCTGTGATGACTCCGTGGTCAGGGTGGTGGACGGAATCGAGTTGCCGCTGCGTCGCTCTCGCGGGTACGCGCCGTTGCCGCTGGCGTTGCCGTGGCCGGTGCAACCCACCCTGGCCGTCGGCGCGGATCTCAAGAACACCTGTGCGGTCGGCGACGGACGGTACGCCTGGTTGAGTCAGCACATCGGCGACATGGACGATCTGGCGACCTTGCGGGCGTTCACCGATGCCGAGACCCATTTGGAGGAACTGACCGGGGTGCGCCCGGTGGCCTTGGCCGCCGACGCGCATCCGCGCTACCGCTCCACCGCCTGGGCGCGCGAGCATGCGGGGGAGCGGCCGGTGCGCGCGGTGCAGCACCATCACGCGCACATCGCTGCCGTCATGGGTGAGTACGGGCTCGATCCGGCGGTGACCGTGCTCGGAATCGCGTTCGACGGCACCGGATTCGGGCCCGACGGGGCGATCTGGGGTGGTGAGGTGCTCAGTGCCGGGTACAAGGGCTACCGGCGGCTGGCGCATCTGCGGTATGTGCCATTGGCCGGTGGTGATGTCAGCGTGCGCCGCCCGTACCGGATGGCCCTCGCCCATCTGCGTGCCGCCGGAATCGACTGGGCCGAGGACATTCCGGCCGTGCGAGCCTGCCCACCCGCCGAACGTTCGGTGCTCGCACACCAACTCGACACCGGCCTGGGCAGTGCGCCCACCTCGAGCATGGGCCGGCTGTTCGACGCGGTCGCCGCACTGGCCGGGGTGCGGTTCGAGGTCGACTACGAGGCGCAGGCCGCCATCGAACTGGAATGGCGAGCACGCGGCGTGGATCCGGGTGAGCGCCGCTATCGCTTCGCGGTTCCGACTCGGGGGCCCGATGGCGACACACCGGGCGGGATCGAGCCCGCCTCCGGCGCGATGGAGCCTGCCTTCGGCGCGATCGACTCTGCCCCGGTGGTCGCGGCCGTGGTCGACGATGTGCGCCAAAAGGTTCCGGTGGGCGTGATCGCTGCCCGCTTCCACGAGGCGGTGGCCCGGCTCGTGCTCGACCTGGCCGTCACCTACGCCACCCCGGCCACGCCCATCGTGCTGACCGGCGGTGTCTTCCAGAACGCGCTCCTGCTGTCCACGGCACGGGCGCTGCTACTGGACAACCAGTTTCCAGTCTTCACCGCGCATCGGCTGCCGCCCAACGACGGCGGTCTGGCATTCGGACAATTACTCGCCGCCGAGGCGGGTTGAGTGAAGGGAGCAGCGAATGTGCCTGGCAGTCCCGGGAAAGGTGCTCAGCCTGCAGGAACGCAACGGCACGCTGATGTCGATCGTGGACTTCGGCGGCGTGCAGAAGGACGTCTGCCTGCAATACATCCCCGACGCGGCCGTGGGCGACTACGTCGTGGTCCACGTCGGCTTCGCCATCCAGCGGCTCGACGAGGAATCGGCCATCCGGACCCTCGCCGAGTTCGAGCATCTCGGCGTCCTGAAGGAGGAATTCGGTGACGGATTCGCGCTCGCGGCCAAACAGGCCGGACTGGCGAATCCCGACACCGCGCCACAGCCCACCGCGCAACAATCGGATGAACCGGAGGTGAGGTCGTGAAGTACCTCGACGAATTCAGCAACCCCGAGCTGGCCGGGATACTCCTCGACCGCATCCGGGCCGGCGCCACCCGCCGCTGGGCGATCATGGAAGTCTGTGGCGGGCAGACACATTCGATCATCCGGCACGGCATCGACCAGCTGCTGCCCGACACCATCGAGATGATCCACGGTCCCGGCTGTCCGGTCTGCGTCACCCCGCTCGGCATGATCGACAAGGCCCTCGACATCGCCGCACAGCCCGGCGTGATCTTCTGCTCCTTCGGCGACATGCTGCGGGTGCCGGGCAGCAGCAAGGACCTGTTCCGGGTCAAGAGCGAGGGCGGCGACGTCCGCGTGGTGTACTCGCCGTTGGACGCGCTGGAACTGGCGCGGGCCAATCCGGACCGGCAGGTGGTGTTCTTCGGCATCGGCTTCGAGACCACCGCGCCAGCCAACGCCATGACCGTCTACCAGGCCAAACGCCTGGGCGTGCACAACTTCTCGCTGCTGGTTTCGCATGTGCTGGTGCCGCCCGCCATCGCCGCCATCATGGAATCACCGTCGTGCCGGGTGCAGGCATTCCTGGCCGCCGGGCACGTCTGCACCGTGATGGGCACCCACGAATACCCGCCGCTGGCCGAGAAGTACCGGGTTCCGGTGGTGGTCACCGGATTCGAGCCGCTCGACATCCTCGAAGGCATCCGGCGCACCGTGCTGCAACTCGAGTCCGGCCGCCACGAAGTCGAGAACGCATATCCCAGAGCGGTAGCGGCGGAAGGGAATCCGGTCGCCAAGACCATGCTGGAGGATGTCTTCGAGGTCACCGATCGGGCCTGGCGCGGCATCGGCGTCATCCCGCAGAGCGGCTGGCGGCTCTCGCCGCGCTACCGCGAATTCGATGCCGAACACCGCTTCGCCGTCGCCGACATGCAGACCGCGGAATCCTCGATCTGCCGCTCCGGCGAGGTCCTGCAAGGACTGATCAAACCGCACGAGTGCGCGGCCTTCGGCAAACAGTGCACGCCACGAAATCCCTTGGGCGCCACCATGGTGTCCTCGGAGGGCGCGTGCGCCGCCTACTACCTGTACCGGCGGCTGGACCTGCCCGCGGAGGTGGCTCATGCGTGAGGAGATCTCGGTCCCGGTGGACCTGGCGAACTGGGTGTGCCCCATGCCGTTACGGGATTCCCCGAATATCGTCATGGGGCACGGCGGCGGCGGTGCCATGTCGGGGGAACTGGTCGAGCACCTGTTCCTGCCCGCGTTCGGCGCGGCCGGACAGGCGGGGATGGGCGATTCGGCGGTGCTCACCGTCGGTACGGCCCGCCTCGCGTTCAGCACCGACTCGTTCGTGGTGAAACCGATGGTGTTCCCGGGCGGTTCGATCGGGGAGCTCGCCGTCAACGGCACGGTCAACGACCTGGCCATGTCGGGGGCGCGGCCGTTGGCCCTGTCGACGGCGTTCATCCTCGAGGAGGGCACACTGCTGGCCGAGATCGCCCAGATCGCGGGGGCCATGGGCACCGCGGCGCTGGCGGCGGGCGTCAGCCTCGTCACCGGCGACACCAAGGTGGTCGACGCCGGGCACGGCGACCGCGTGTACATCAACACCGCGGGCATCGGCGTGATCGACGATGGCATCGACATCCGCCCCCAGCGGGCGAGCGTCGGCGACGTGGTGATCGTCAGTGGAGACATCGGACTGCACGGGGTCGCCGTGCTCAGCTGCCGTCAGGGACTCGAATTCGAGACCACGGTGTGCAGCGACACCGCACCCCTGCACGGCCTGGTCGCCGCCATGATCGCCACCGGAGCCGACCTGCACGTGCTGCGCGACCCCACCCGCGGCGGCCTGGCCGCCTCCCTCAACGAGATCGCGCATACCGCGAAAGTCGGTGTGGCACTGGACGAGCGGACCATCCCGATCCCACCCGAGATCCGCGACGCCTGCGGCCTGCTCGGCGGTCGGCAACACGCGCCCGAGTCTATCCGCAGAG
>NZ_JBSGBY010000485.1:0-6603 GCF_053601505.1 Nocardia sp. NPDC004722 | reverse complement strand
GCTGTTCGAATCCGCCGAAGTCGTACACCAGCGGCACTGTTCGGGTCGCTCCCAACGCGATCGGGGCTGCTTCCCAATGTGCCGAGACGATCAGGATCGCCCGTGGCCGCGGCAGCTCGCGTGACCATGCCGCGAGTTCGCCCGGCCATTTCGGATGGTCGGCGAGCGGCGGTGCGCCATGGGACAGGTACAGGACGGGCATGCGTCCGGTGTCGGTGACAGACATCTGCGCGTTCCTTCGATCGGCGTCTGGTTCAAATTTGAACAATGCCAATCTACCTTGTTGTTCGAATTTGAACAACAAGGGTTATGGTGGGCATATGACGGATCCGCGGTGGCTGGACGACGACGAGTCGAAGGCGTGGACGAGCTTTCTGGCGGCAAGTGCCCTGGTCATGCGGGAGGTCGAGCAGCACCTCAAACAAGAGGGGCTCTCGCACACCCAGTACGAGGTGCTGGTTCGGTTGACTGGCGCACCGGACGGCTCGGTGCGGATGACCGATCTGGCCGATTCGCTGTACACCTCCAAGAGCGGTCTCACCTACCAGATCACCCAGCTCGAGAAGGCCGGGCTGGTCCGTCGCGAGTCCTGCCCGACCGACGTGCGAGGCGTACTCGCCGTCGTCACGGAGTCGGGCCGGCAACGCCTGGCGGAAGTCGCCCCGGGCCACGTCGCCACAGTGCGACATGCCCTGATCGACGTATTGACTCCCGCTCAACGCGACCGAATGGCGGAAGGTCTGTCGGTCGTCGCCGACCGCCTCGGCTGACATCGACGTCGCGGTCTCACCGCGGAGGCCGAGGCTCAGCCGTTCGCCAGGCTCCGGGCGATGACGAGGCGCTGAATCTGGTTGGTGCCCTCGAAGATCTGGGTGATCTTGGCTTCGCGCATGTAGCGCTCGACGGGGAAGTCCTGGGTGTAGCCGTAGCCGCCGAAGACCTGGACGGCGTCGGTGGTGACCTTCATGGCGGCGTCGGTGGCGGTGAGTTTGGCGACGCTGGCTTGGCGGGAGTAGGGGAGGCCGGCGTCGCGGCGGCGGGCGGCGTCGAGGTAGGTGGCGCGGGCGGTGTCCACGGCGGCGGCCATGTCGGCGAGCAGGAAGCCGAGGCCCTGGTGGTCGATGATGGGGCGGCCGAAGGCTTCTCGGTCCTTGGCGTAGGCGACGGCGTCGTCGAGGGCGCGCTGGGCGATGCCGGTGGCGACGGCGGCGATGCCGAGGCGGCCGGAGTCGAGGGCGCTGAAGGCGATCGGGAGGCCCTGGCCGGGTTCGCCGATCAGGCGTTCGGCGGGCAGGAGGACGTCATCGTAGGCGGCGGTGGTGGTCGGGACCGCGCGCAGGCCCATCTTCTCTTCGGGCTTGCCGAAGGAGAGGCCCTCGGCGTCGGCGGGCACCAGGAAGCAGGAGATGCCGCGTGAGCCTTCGCCGGTGCGGGCGAAGAGGGTGTAGTAATCGGCCTTGCCGCCGTTGGTGATCCACGCCTTGGTGCCGGTGATCCGGTAGCCGTCCGCGGTCTCGGTGGCCCGGCAGCGCAACGCCGCCGCATCCGAACCGGCATGCGCCTCCGACAGGCTGTAGGCGCCGATCAGGTTGCCGGACAGCATCTCCGGCAGCCAGCGCTGCTTCTGCTCGTCGGTGCCGTAGGCGAACAGCGGATGGCACGACAGGCTGTGCACGCTCACCGCCACCGCGACCGCCGCCCACCGCGCGCCCAACTCCTCGAGCACCTGCAGATACACCTCGTAGGGTTGCGCGCCGCCGCCGAACTCCTCCGGATACGGCAGGCTCAGCAGCCCGGCCGCGCCGAGCGCCCGGAACGCCTCGGCCGGATAGCGCTCGTGCTTCTCGTACTCGACCACCGACGGTTCGAGCACCTTGTCGGCGATCTCACGGGTCAGCTCGAGCAGGTCACGGGCTTCGGGCGTGGGCAGCAGGCGATCGACGGGCATGCCGACACAGTACGACCGACACCCAATTGCGTGCAAGGCAGCACGTAAATTTTCCGAGCGGCTACACTGACCAGGTGGTTTCCGGTCTGCCCCCGAACAAGCATCAGGAGAAGAGTCTGCGCACTCGTGCGCTGCTGCTGGATGCCGCGATCGACAGCCTGGCCGAGGTCGGCTACGCGAGCGCCTCGATCGCGGATATCACCGCGCGCGCGGGCGTCACCCGGGGCGCGCAGCTGCACCACTTCCACACCCGCCAGGAACTGTTCGCCCAGACCATCGAGCATCTGACGCAACGTCAGCGCGAGGCCCTGCAACGGCGGGAGCGCACCTTGCCGGGGGAGGCGGCAGCCGGGGAGACACTGGTCGAGTTGGTGACCGCGCCGTTCGCGGGCAAGCTGGGCAAGGCGGCGGTCGAGCTGTATGTCGGCATCGCCAACGACAAGCCGTTGCGCCGCAACATGTTGCGGGTGCAACACGATCTGACCGGCGAACTGCTCGACGCGTGCGGCCGCCGCATCGACGCGCCGACCGAGCGGCTGGAAGCCGCGTTCTGGCTCACCATCAACCTGGTCCGCGGCGCCACCCTCGACGAAATGGTGGGCCGGGACAGGTTGCGCCGCAAGCAGGTTCTCGCCGATTGGGCGCGCCTGGCCGAGGGACTGCTGACCTGAGCGAAACGCGAACGTTCACGGTCGCGATAACCGACCGTTGAATGGTTCGCGTGTGCCCGGCAGACTGGAGGCTGCCGGGCACACCCTTGGGGAGGGACGCCGCTATGGCGATCGATCGGCGAAACCTGCTGCGCGCGGCGGGACTTGGTGTCGGACTGGCCGCGTTGGGTGCGGCGACGGGCTGCGAGCCGCAGGCCCCGGCCGCGCAACCGACCGCGGGGAAACCGACGGCCGAAGCGCCTGCCGGGCAGGTGGATTGGAACAAGCTGCGCCAAAGCACCAGCGGGACATTGAGTCTGCCGTCCGACTCGGGGTATTCGACGGCGAAGATGGCCTACAACCCCGTCTTCGACAGTCGGCAGCCCGCCGCGATCCTGCAGTGCGCCAACACCTCCGACGTGCAGGCGGGCGTCACCGCCGCCGCGGGCGCGCGGATCCCGGTGGCCGCACGCAGCGGCGGGCACAGCTACGCCGGGTACTCGACACCCGACAACGGTCTGGTGCTGGACCTGGGTGCGATGAGCGGTGTGGAGGTCAAGTCCGACGGGACCGCCGTGATCGGCGCTGGTACCCGCTTGATGGACGTGTACTCGCTGCTGGCGAAGGCGGGCCGCTGCCTGCCCGCCGGTTCCTGCCCGACCGTCGGGATCGCCGGGCTGACGCTCGGCGGCGGGGTCGGCGTGCTGGCCGGAAAATACGGATTGACCTGTGACAACCTGGTTTCGGCGCAGGTGGTCACCGCCGACGGGACGGTGCGGACCGCCTCGGCGACCTCCGAACCCGACCTGTTCTGGGCGCTGCGCGGCGGCGGTGGCGGCAACTTCGGCGTCGTCACCTCCTTCACCTTCCGGACCGTCGCCGCACCGCAGCTGGCCGTCTTCCAGGTCCGCTTCCCGGCCGGATCGCTGACCGACGTGCTGGGCGCGTGGCAGACCTTCACCGCGTCGGCCCCGGACGAATTCTGGTCCACCCTCGGCATGTCCGCGGGCAGCCCGCCGACCTGCCGGATCAATGGCTGCTATGTCGGCACGGAGAAGGAGATGAACGCGCTGCTGGACAAACTGGTGGCAGCCACGAAGACGCAACCGGTGAACCGGTATTCGCTGTCGAAGGACTATCTGTCGGCGATGATGTATTTCGGCGGGTGCGCGAATTACTCGGTGGAACAGTGCAAGCCGAACTGGAATGGCGGGGGAGCGCTCGGCCGTGAATCGTTCACGGCATCCTCGCGAGTGCTGACCAAACCGCTGTCTGACCCGAGTCGGCTCACCGCATTGCTCACCGGACGCGAAGGCATGGATATTCTCCTGGACAGTCTTTCGGGCGCACCGGCGCGAATCGGGGCCAAGGACACGGCCTTCGCCTACCGGGGCGCATTGGCGACCGCGCAAATCTATGTCGGCGCGACCACCACCGAAGCCCGGAATTCGGTGAACGAGGTGCGCGACCGACTCGGCGACCTGACCGGGAACACGGGATTCGTCAACTACATCGATCCCGGACTGTCCAATTGGGCCGCCGCCTACTACGGCGACAATGCTTCCCGACTACGCGGCGTCGCCAAGCATTACGACCCCAATGGTGTCTTCGCCTTCGACCAATCGGCGTCGAAGGTATGACAACGACGGCATGAGAACTCAGAACGTGGCGGGCAGCCTGGCATAGACGCCGGGATAACCCGCCTGGGCGGTCCCGCGCGCCCACGACGTGATCCCGACCAGCTTCCCGTCGACGAGCAACGGCCCGCCACTGTCGAATTCGCCGGTATCGGCCTGCGTCGAACCGGCGCACACCATCTCCTGTGCGTCGAAGGATCCGGGGTAAGCGGCGGCGCAATCGGCATCCGGCACCATGGGCACGGTCGCGCCACGCAGCACGGTGTTGGAGAGATCCCCGTCGGCGGTGCCACCCCAGCCCAGGACGGTCGCGGCAGTGCCGGAGGGCGCTGCGATCGGCACGGTCGGCCGTTGCTGCGGCTGCGCGAGGGTGAGAATGGCGAGGTCGTGGTGATACACGTCCACCCCGTCGACGCTGTCGGTACGGAAGTCCGGGTGCAGCCGCACAGCGGTGACCTTCACACTGCTGCCGTCGTGCGAGGTCAGATCGTCGCGATCGAAGGTGACCGTCAGCGCCTGCGGCAGCAGCTGCGCGAGCTCGACACAGTGCGCGGCGGTGAGAACCTGGTCGGGCGCGATCAATTCGCCACCGCAGAACTGACCGGAGGCGCGAGGGAAGAACAACGGGGTGCCGACGGCGGCGAGCCACGGATAGTTCGCGGTCGTCGTCGCGGTGCCGCCGACGATGGCGTGCGCGGGAGCGGCGGGCAGTACGCAGCCGAACAGTGCGGCGGTCGCCACCGCGAGGCGACGGGAGATCGACATCGGGCCATTCAAACAGAGATCGGCTGTTTTCGGCGCCCGCGGCTGTCGGTGGCCGGGAGTACGGTCGCCCTATGACGTCCTGGACCGAGTTCGTTGCCGCCGCACCGCGTATCTCGAGTGTCTTCACGCGCCGTCACGCCGCCACCGGCAATCTGTGCATGCTCGCCACCCTGCGCAAGGACGGCTTCCCGCGCATCAGCCCCATCGAACCCCGGATCTTCGAGGGACAACTATGGGTGGCCGGGATGCCGAACACCACCAAATTCGCCGACCTCGCCCGCGATCCCCGCTTCTGCCTGCACACGGCCACGGTCGACACGCATGTCGGCGACGGCGACGCGAAACTCTTCGGCACCGTGCACGACGTGCAGGATCTGGAGTTGCATCGGCGCTGGGCGGACCATCTGTACGCCGAGAGCGGCTTCGACCTGCGCGGCCGCAGATTCGCTCCCTTCTATGCCGCCGACCTGACCGGCGCGTCCTCGCTGGAGATCGTGGACGGGCGCATGGAGGTACTGGCGTGGAAGCCGGGGCAGCCGGAACATGTCGTCGAAGTCGGGGATCAAGGAGAGCCTGCGGGGGCATAGCGTGCAACATTGCATGGAGTGCAAACATGCATACCGTGCGTGTGCGCATGAAGTGCCGAACAGGGCTGTGTTTCAGCGCTTTTCGCGGGGAGGTGGGGAGTGATGGTCGATATTCATCCGCCACGAGGCTATCGGGAACGACCCTCGGGCGTCGGCGGCGCGACGCTGTGGACCCGTGCGGGCGTGTCGGATTCGGATCTTCCGGTGCTGCCCGACGGCAGCATGGACCTGTTGTGGATGGACGGCCGGTTGTCGGTGGCGGGCCCCGACACCCGCGCCTACCGCCCGCCGACCGGCTTCACCGCCCGCATCTCCGGCATCCGGTTCTTTCCCGGCGCCGCTCCGGCCCTCCTCGGCCTGCCCGCCCACGAGTTGCGCGACGCGAGAGCCGATCTCGCCGACCTCTGGTCGCCGGCCGAGGTTCGCCGCGCGACCGAACTCATGGCCCGGGCGGCGGATCCGACCGCGGGCCTGGAAGCCATCGCGCGCTGGCGGGCTGTCGAATCCGATCCCGCCGACCCGCTGGTGCGTTTCATCGTGTCGTCGCTGCGTTCGGGAATGTCGGTGTCGGCCACGGCCGGTGAATTGGGCACCGGGCCGAGGCGACTGCACCGACTATCCCTGCACGCTTTCGGATACGGCCCGAAAACATTGGCCCGCGTTCTTCGAATGCAACGCGCATTGGCTTTGGCGCGCCGCGGAACCGGACTCGCGGAGGTATCGGCGATCACCGGCTACGCGGATCAAGCTCATCTCACCCGCGATATTCGAGAACTGACGGGAATGTCCCCGATCGCGTTGTTGCGTACCGCACTGGCGGAGGCGGATGCCGCATACAAATCGACGCCATTGCCATCCGGATCGAGGACCTGCGCGTAACGCTGGCCCCAGAATGCGTCGAAAGGCTTCAGCTCCGCTTGATCGCGGCGGCGGTGAGCTGCCGATGGGCGGACCATCGGCTCACCGTCATCGATACTCCCGGGCACGTCGACTTCTCCGATGAGGTCGAGCGTTCC
>NZ_JBSGBY010000484.1:0-6624 GCF_053601505.1 Nocardia sp. NPDC004722 | reverse complement strand
GATGATGGCGACGAGCAGATCGACCTTCGAGGCGTAGTGATAGTAGAGCGAGGCTTTTGTGATTCCCACCGCATCGGCGACCTCGCGCAGGCTGCTGTGGTCGAAGCCCTTGGTCGAAAACAGCTGGAGCGCGGCCTCGCGGATCGCATCCTTGGTGCTTCTACCTGCGACAACTGTTCCGGAAACGACTGGGGCGCCCATACTCTCATCCTCTCACCCGAGCCGGGTTCGCGATTGCATCAGCCAGGTATGCGACGTACGCCACCTAGAGTCGAGGTTGTTCCTCCGTTTACTGGCTCGGTAGTCTACCTACCGCACGGTAGGCAGATTAGTTTTCGTGGAGGCGGGGGGCCGAGGCTCCCGGCGGCAGTGCCTGTCTACGCGCTTGCGCACAAGCACCCTGTTTCGCCCGCATACCCATTCGCCAGGAGAACCCCTCGTGTCCGTATACCTCTATCGGTGGGGAAAGTTCGCCTTCCGCCGGAAATGGATCGTCATCACGGCGTGGATCGCCGCGCTGCTCGTCATCGGCGGCACCGGCGCCGCCCTCGCCAAACCCTTCCAGGACTCCTTCTCCATGCCCGGCCTGCCGTCGGAGCGGGCCACCGAAATCCTCGACAAGCACTTCCCCGGTGCCTCCAAGGATTTCGACGCCAACGCGGTCACCGGCACCTATGTGATCGCGGCGCCCGACGGTGAGAAGCTGACCAGCCCCAAGAACGCGGCCGCGCTGCAAAGGTTCATGAACGACCTGAACGCGCTGCCGATCGTGGACAAGTCGGACCCGAAGAAGGCTCCGATGAATCCCATCGATCTCACCAAGAAGATCGGTGAGGCGGCCGGGGTCGACTGCCTCGACGGCGACCGATCCGCCGCGAACTTCGCGCCGAGCTGCTCGAACGCGCCGCTCAATGTCCTGGGCAAGACCAACGCGGACTCGGTGGCGGTCGTCAAGGTCACGTACACCATCCCCAAGTTCTCCGACATCAAGCCCGCCGACCAGGACGCGGCCTACGACGTCGGTAAGAGCGCCCGGGCCGCCGGGCTGCAGGTGGAACTGACCGGCAATATCGCACAGAAGCAGGCCGCGGGTGGCGCGTCGGAGATGATCGGCATCGGCGTCGCGCTGGTCGTCATGATCATCGCGTTCGGCGCGATCGTCGCCGCGTTCGTGCCGATCATCACCGCGATCTTCGGTGTCGGCACCGCCATGGCCATCGTCATGTTCGGCACCCACTGGCTGACCGTGCCCGCCTTCACCCCGACCCTGGCGTCCATGATCGGCATCGCGTTGTCGATCGACTACGCCATGTTCATCGTGTCGCGCTACAAACACGAACTGGCCGTATCGAATTCGCCGGAAGAGGCGGCGGGCACCGCGGTCGGCACCGCCGGTTCCGCGGTCATCTTCGCCGGTCTGACCGTCATCATCGCGCTGGCCGGGCTCAGCTTCGTGGGCGTCAACTTCCTCACCTACATGGGTATCGGTGGCGCGATCACCGCGACCATGGCGGTGCTGGTCGCGGTGACCCTGATGCCCGCGCTGCTCGGCGCGTTCGGCGGCACGCTGTTCAAGCCGAAGCTGCCGCTGGTCGCCAAGCACGATCCTGAGGACGAGAACTCCGTCACCAACGGAATTCGCTTCGCGCGCTTCATCGGCAAGGCTCCGTGGCTGACGCTCGCGGCCTCCATCGTGCTGCTCGGTCTGCTTGCCGCCCCCGCGGCGAACCTGCAGCTGGGTCTGCCCGGCGGCGACTCCATGCCGAAGGACACCACCCTCTACAAGGCGTACGACCTGCAGACCAAGGGCTTCGGCGAAGGCTCCAACGGCACCCTGATGGTGGCCGTGGACCTGTCGAAGACGCCGGAGGGTCAGCGCGATCAGGCGATCAACGAGCTGCGCAATTCGTTGAAGACGCCCGGCATGGATTACCTGACCGCCACCCAGCGCAGTCAGGACGGCCAGGCCGCGCTGTTCATGGGCGTGCCCAAGTCCGGGCCGAACAACAAGGAAACCAAGGATCTCGTCGAGAACGCGCGCAACGCGGAATCCAAGTTCAATGCCGAGTACGGCATGGAATACGGCATCACCGGTAGCACCGCGATCTTCACCGATGTCTCACAGGCCCTGCTGGACAAGATCATTCCGTATCTGTCCATCGTGGCGGGCGCGGCATTCCTGTTGCTGCTGCTGGTCTTCCGCTCCATCCTGGTCCCGCTGACCGCCGCCCTCGGCTTCCTGCTCTCCATGGCGGCCACCTTCGGTGCCACGGTGCTGCTGTTCCAGGAGGGCAAGTTCGGCCTCTTCGACCCGCATCCGCTGGTCAGCTTCCTGCCGATCATGTTGATCGGCTTGGTATTCGGTCTCGCCATGGACTACCAGGTCTTCCTGGTGACCCGCATGCGTGAGGAATACGTGCACGGCAAGTCGGCCAAGGACGCCATGATCAGCGGCTACCACCACGGCGCGCGCGTCGTGACCTCCGCCGCCATCATCATGATCTCGGTCTTCTCCGCCTTCATGCTCGACGACAATGTGGTCGCCAAGTCCATGGGCTTCGCCATGGCCGCGGGCGTCTTCTTCGACGCCTTCATCGTCCGCATGGTCCTCATCCCCTCCCTGCTCGCCCTCCTGGGCAACAAGGCCTGGTGGATCCCCAAGTGGCTCGACCGCATCCTCCCCGACATCGACGTCGAAGGCTCCAAGCTCACCAAGCTCAAGCAGGCCTCCGCCCCGATCGAGGACAAGCAGCCCGCCACCGTCGGCTGACCCGACTCCGAAATGCCTCGGCCCCCACCCGATTCCGGGTGGGGGCCGAGTGCTTTACCGCGCGTTTCGGTCAACTACCGCTCGTCCGGATCAGAGCTAGCGCGGCTGATTTATCCCCGGCGGGATATACGGCCCGTTGTCCCCGGGTCCCGTCCCGGTCGCGTGATGGGAGAACACCCAGATGATCCCCGCGAGCGCCGCCACCCCGACCGCGACCAGCACGGCAGTTCGCCAGCGCTCTGTTCCGGCCGCCTCAGGTCTACGCCAGTACCACCAAATCGCCACCAGCAGCACGGCAATCAAGATCCACAGCATGGCTCGCCCTTTCCCCAGTATGGAAAGTCCTGCGCTGCACCAAGCTTGGGTATGACCGCTTAATCAATCCTTGCGGTCCGGATAAGAGCGGTCGCGCGGGCGGTGGCATTGCGGACGACGATGCCTGGGGAGGTGGCGGGGACCATCATGGCGGCCGCGGCGCGCATGCCGCGTTGTTTGGACTCGACCAGTTTGCGGTGGCGCTGTTCGTAGGTCGCGAAGGCGGTGTGCGGCTGGTCGGGGTTACGGGTGAGTTCCTCGGCGAGGGTGTGGGCGCCGGCGATGGCGAGGGTGGAGCCGTCGCCGAAGAGGGACAGGCAGGATCCGGCGTCGCCGAGCAGGGCTACGCGGCCATCGGACCAGCGCGGCAGGTCGACTCGGCTCACCGAGTCGAAGTAGAGGTCGTCGGCGGCCTTCAGCTGGTCGAGCAGGTCGGCGAAGATGCCGATCGGGCCGGTGAAGGCGTCGGCGACCAGCTGCTGGTGCCGGGCGAGGTCACGGTGGTCGAGATTGGGAATCGCGGCTCGACGGAACATGAAGGCCACCACCGCTTTTCCTTTGGAGGGGTGCACGCTGATGGCGCTGCCGGGGCGGTTGAACATGACCACCTCGCGCTCGTCACCGAAGGCCCGGTCCACCGGCAAGGTCGCCACGTACAGGCCCATGTGGCGGAGGAACCGGTCTTCCGCGCCGAAGACCAGCCGCCGGACATTCGAGTGCAGCCCGTCCGCGCCGATGACGTAGTCGTAGTGGCCGGTCGTACCGCTCTCGAAGTTCACCTCCACCCCGTCGCCGTCCTGGCTGATGCCGGAAATTGAATCAGCCCAGCGGATTTCGGAGTGATCGCGAGCCGCCTCGAGCAGGATGCCCGCCAGATCCGCGCGGGCGATCTCCACCTCACGGTCACCGGCCCCGCCCTGAAAAACACTGAGCCGCAGCCCTGCCCGCTCCCGGCCGGTCGCGTCGACGAAGCTGATCCGGTTCACCCGCGACCCCGCCGCCCGCAGGCGCGGCAGCACACCCATGCCCTCGACCACGTCGACCGCGGGCCCTTTCACGTCGATGGGATTGCCGCTGGAGCGCTGCGCCCCAGCGCGTTCCACCACGGTCACGTCGAATCCGTTGCGTCCCAGCCAGTACGCCAGGGTCGAGCCGCCGATACCGGCTCCGGAGATCAAGACCTTCTTGCGCATCGTCATCACCCTCGATCGAAGTGGACGATTTTCGTCCACTTCCAAAAAGGTACGCTAACCGGAAGAACTTCGTCCACTTTTCGGGAGGTGAGGACAACGGCCGAGCTCAGAGCCGACGCCCGCAGCAATCGCGACCAGATTCTGGCCGCCGCCCAACTGGTCTTCCGTGAGCAAGGCGTCAACGTCTCGATGAAGGACATCGCCGATGCGGCAGGCGTGGGCGTCGGCACCCTCTACCGCCGTTTCCCCGATCGCGGCTCCCTCATCACCGCCGCCGCCCACTCCTACCTGTCAGCCCTCGCCGACCTGATCGCCATCGCCGAACGCGAATCCCCCGACGCCTGGCAAGCCCTCTCCCGCTTCCTGCGCGACTGCGCCGAACTCCGCCTGGGCGCTCTGGCCGCCGCCATCGAACCAACCCTGCACGCCGACATCCAATCCACCCCCGCCCTCACCGAAGTCCGCGCCACCATCACCGACCGCCTGGCCACCCTCACCACCCGCGCCCACACCGAAGGCACCCTCCGCCCCGACATCACCCCCACCGACCTAGCCCACCTGATGACCCTCCAGATCTACACCCGCCCCGACGACCCCTACCCCACCGCCATCAACCGAGTCCTCGACCTCCTCCTCGACGGCTTACACACCTGAGCCACTACGAGTTACGCGTACGCGCGGGTGCGGATCCAGCGACCGGTGGCGGGGTGCGCGGCCAGCACGATGATGGCCAGGTAGAAGGCGAAGAAGGCCAAGGGGAACACGAGGTCATCGATGCCGTGGACGATACGCAAGGACGGATCCGCGAAGGCATCGCCGAAAGCGGCGAGTACACCGACGATCACGAAGACACGGCCGACGGTCAGGCGGCGCAGCAGCAGAATGCCGCCCACGCCGAGCAGCATGGCCGCGAGTGGCCGGAAGATCAGCTGAGGTTCACTGGCGACCAACGAGCGGAATTCCTTGTCGCCGTCCGACCAGATCGAATAAGTCGCCAAAGTCCCCAACGTGAACCACACGCCCAGGCACAGCCCGAAGGTGGCGGCCAGGACCGCAGTGGCGTTGTTCGGCGAGGGCGCGGGCTGGCCGAACTGATTGTGCGGGTACGACATCGAAGCTCCTGCTTGATCGGCCACGCGGAAGGCCCCGCGCTACAACCGATCTTGGTCAGCACCCCTTAATCAATCCTTGTCGTCCGGATAAACCACTATCTAGAGAGACGTTCGAAGATGGCTTGCCGGGTTCCGGTCGCGCGCTCGAAAATCCGGCCGGTACCTACCGAGACGGACATGTAGTAGCCGGGCGCGTAGCCCAGGTCCGGGCCCTGCTCCACGTCGAGCAGGCAGAGTGGAGCGTCATGGTCGATTGCCAAGGACGCGAACCAGTTTCGGATCGACGGGGATTCCAGGAACAGGATACTCATGTCGGTGGTCGCGGCCATGAAGCTGAATTCGAGGTGGTCGGGTGACAGCCAGGCCGCGTTGTACACGGTGAGGTAGATGTAGCCGATCCGGAACTGACCCTCGTCGTCCGGATCACCGTAGGCACGTAGTGCTTCGTCCGTGTCGAAGCGAAGCGATAGGTCCATGAACTCGCGATTTTCGGACGAGGGGTCGAGGCTGATGGTGCGGCCGCTCTTGAAACGTGTGGTGCAGGGCAGGGTTACGCGACCACCTGCGATCTCGGCGATCGTCCAGTCGTCGCGGCCGTTGTCCTTCATGTTGTCGGCGATGGCCTCGAGCAGTGACACCGCGCGGTCGCGGTGGATGTAGACCTCGTAGCTGTAGTCCAGGCCCATCGGAACCTCCCGCTACCGGTGTCTGGAAATGCGAAGGGCTCCGACCTGAATCAGGTCGGAGCCCTTCGTGGCGGTGGCGGAGGGATTTGAACCCTCGGAGGGGGGTTACCCCTCACACGCTTTCGAGGCGTGCTCCTTAGGCCGCTCGGACACGCCACCGGTGGTGACTTTACCTGAGGACCCTGCGTAATCCGAAATCGGCTGGAGAGAGGGGCTAGGGGCGGTGGGAATCGAAGAAATCGGCGAGGAGGGCGGCGCATTCGGGTTCGAGGATGCCGGCGCGGACTTGGGGGCGGTGGTTGAGACGTCGGTCACGCACTACGTCCCAGAGGGAGCCGACGGCGCCGGTCTTGGGTTCCCAGGCGCCGAAGACGAGGCGGGAGACGCGGGAGAGGACGAGGGCGCCCGCGCACATGGTGCACGGTTCGAGGGTGACGGCGAGGGTCGCGCCTTCGAGACGCCAGCCGTCGCCGACCACGCGAGCCGCGGCGCGCAACGCCAGGACTTCGGCGTGGGCGGTCGGATCGCCCAGGGCCTCACGGGCATTG
>NZ_JBSGBY010000483.1:0-6641 GCF_053601505.1 Nocardia sp. NPDC004722 | reverse complement strand
GCCCCCCAACTGATCCCGACGATCATACTGTCGGGTGCAACAGCCCCGCAGGATATGAAGCGACCTAGCCGACATTTCGAGTGCGCTGCCTTCGGCCGGCGCCCTCGAGGCGCGGCACGCCAGCGAGACCCGCATCCGCCGCTTCCTGGCCGACGCCAGCCACGAGCTGCGCACCCCGCTGTCGTCCATTCGCGGGTACGCGGAACTGGCTCAGCGGGAACGGGATTCGGTGCCGGAGGTGGTCGCGCACGCGATGAGCCGGGTCGATTCGGAATCGCGGCGGATGACCACGCTGGTCGAGGACATGCTGCTGCTGGCGCGCCTGGATGCCGGTCGCGGGCTCGAGCAGAAGTCCGTGGACCTGACCCAGTTGACCGTGGACGCGGTCGCCGACGCCCATATCGCCGGGCCGGATCTGAAGTGGCAGTTGGAATTACCGCCCGAGCCGATCGAGGTCACCGGGGACTCCGCCCGGCTGCATCAGGTGCTGGCCAATCTGCTGACCAACGCGCGCGTTCACACCGGTCCCGGCACCGTCGTCACCACCGCCCTGACCGACGACGGCCGGGGCGGGGCGCGCTGGCGGGTCACCGACAACGGCCCCGGCATTCCGGCCGAACTGCAACCCGAGGTGTTCGAACGCTTCGCCCGCGGTGACTCGTCGCGGTCGCGGCGAGCGGGCAGCACGGGACTCGGTCTGGCCATCGTGGCCGCGGTGGTGAAGGCGCACGGCGGTGAAATCACCGTCGAAAGTGAGCCCGGCAGAACCGAATTCACCGTGCACCTCCCCGCCGCCAAGCCCGCGAACTAGGGCGGCCGCGGTCAGCCGAAGGAGCCGGTCGGCGGGAGCGGTGCGGGCTGCTGGTCGGGCTGCTGCTGGTCCGGGCCGCGGTCGTGGTCGCCGGGGCGGTCGCGGTGATCCTGGTCGCCGCGGTGATCATCGCCGCCGCGATTCTGGTTCCAATCGGGGTCGGCGATCTGGCTGACCTCCGGGACGCCGTTGTCGGGCGTGGCCGCCGTGGCCGGGATGGCGAGGGCGGCGAGCGGCACCACGGTCAGCGCACCGGCGACGGCCAGGCGGACGGTCATGCGGCGCATGCGCGAGGGAGTCTTCGAGGAGGAATTCAAGACGCGGAACCTTTCTCGGAGGGACGGCGACCGATCAGCCTGCCGTGACACCCATCCAAAGCCCCGCGCATCGGGTGGCGATGGGTCCGAGCTATGTCCCCGCTGAGAATCCCCGACCCCAGTTGAGAGCCTGGCCGCCGCCGAGAGACCCGACTCCAGTTGAGAAAGTCGGCCGCGCCTAGAATTCCGACCCCTGAGAATCCCGGCCCCGGGCGAACCTGGCCATGTCGCGAACCTGGTTGTCGCCGCGAGCAGGCTCCCGCTGGGAATCCCGGGCCTTCGCTGAGAATCACGGCCCTCCCTCGAGCATCCTGGTGTCTCTGGATTCGGTCAGCTGGTGCCCATGAGCATGGCGCGGTGGGTGTCGACTTGCTCGCGCAGCGCTTCGACGATAGCGGCGACTTCTGGGCGGCGCAGTGTTTCCGGGCGGCTCACCAGCCAATAGGTCAGGCGGACCGCGATTTCGGGGAGAACGCGCACCAGGTCGGGGTGGCGGTCGGCCATGAAGCAGGGGAGCAGGCCCAGTCCGGCGGCTGCGCGGGTGGCCTCGACGTGGACGAAAACATTGGTGGAGGAGAGGGATTCGCGCATCATCGGGGCGAAGGTGGGGGCCAGGTCCAGGTCGTCGACCTGGAGCATGGAGTCGATGAAGTAGACCAGTGAGTGCTCGGCCAGATCCTCAACGCTGTCCGGGGCGCGGTGCTCGGCGAGGTAGCCGTGGGAGGCGTAGAGGCCGAGGGTGTAGTCGCCCAGTGCGATGGCGCGCGCCCGCCGCAATTGAGGTTTGCCCACCACCACTTCGATATCGAACCCGGAGCGTTGCAGCGAGGCCAGACGGGTGGCGGTGACGATCTCGACGGTCAGCTTGGGGTGACGGCGCTGCACGGCCGCGATGGCGGGCGCGGCCAGGTACGCGCTGAAGCCGTCGGTCGCCGACATGCGCACCACGCCTTCGAGTGTCGGGGTGTCGGAAGTCAAGGAGCGGACCGCGGATTCGATGGCCTCGGCCGCGGTCAGCGCCTCGCGCCCCAGATCGGTGAGCTCCCACCCACCCGCCCCGCGAATCAACACCCGCCCGCCCAACGCCTGCTCGAGCGAAGCGATCCGCCGCGAGATGGTGGTGTGGTTGATCCCCAACTCCTCCGCAGCCGAGACATACCGCCCAGTCCGCCCCACCGCGAGCAACACCAGCAGATCATCCGGACTGGGCCGACTCACACCGGCAAGCCCAGGCCGACCTCCGGCAGAGCCGGGTGAATTGGACGCCGTGCCGGGGCGAATCGCGGCGGTGCCGGGTGGATTGGCGGTGGTGTCGGGTCGGCTTGCGGCGGGGTCGGATCCGCTTGTGGCGGAGGTCACGCTCATTTCTGCATTCTTGCAGATTGGGGCTGCGGAACTGGTCATTGCGGGCGGTTGGATGTGCACGAATACTCCTTGGCATCGAAGTTTGTGGGCCGCGTCACAGATGAGGGTGGGGCGGCCCGAGCGTGAAGGAGTAGCGCGATGAGCGTCCGGGAAAGCGCACCGGGAGCGGGCGGCGGACTGGCCGGTTTGCGGCGGGTGGTCGCCGCGTCCATGGCCGGGACGGTGGTCGAATGGTATGAATTCTTCCTCTACGGCACGGCGGCCACGCTCGTGTTCAGCAAGGTGTTCTTCGCCCAGGGCGGCAATGATCTCGACGGCATTCTCGCCGCGTTCATCACCTACGCGGTCGGTTTCGCGGCAAGGCCGTTGGGCGGCATCGTCTTCGGGCACTACGGCGACAAGCACGGCCGCAAGAAGCTGCTGCAATTGAGCCTGGTGCTGGTCGGCGCGGCCACCTTCCTGATGGGCTGCCTGCCCACCTTCGGGCAGGTCGGCTACCTGGCCCCGGTGCTTCTGGTGATCCTGCGCTTCGTGCAGGGCTTCGCCATCGGCGGCGAATGGGGCGGCGCGGTTCTCCTTGTCGCCGAACACAGTCCGAGCAAGAGCCGCGCGTTCTGGGCGTCGTGGCCGCAGGCGGCGGTGCCGCTGGGCAATATGCTCGCCACGGTCGTGCTGCTGGCGCTGACCTCGACGCTGTCGGACGCGGCGTTCCTGTCGTGGGGCTGGCGGGTGGCCTTCTGGCTCTCGGCGGTGGTCGTGCTGATCGGCTACTACGTACGCACCAAGATCACCGACGCGCCGATCTTCCTGGCCGCGCAACAGCTCGCCGAACAGGAGAAGGCCGCCTCGATCAGCGCCCTCGAGGTGCTCAAGCGGTATCCGCGCGGCGTGCTGACCGCGATGGGGCTGCGCTTCGGCGAGAACATCATGTACTACCTCGTGGTCACCTTCTCGATCACCTATCTGAAGGTGCACGTGGGCGCCAACACCAAGGTGATCCTGTGGTGGCTGCTGATCGCGCACGCCGTGCACTTCCTGATCATTCCGCAGGTCGGCCGGCTCTCGGATCGCTTCGGCCGCAAGCCCGTCTACCTGGTGGGCGCGATCGCGGCGGGCACCTGGGGCTTCTTCGCCTTCCCGATGATGGACAGCAAGAACAACCTGATCATCCTGTCCGCCGTCGTGATCGGCCTGGTCTTCCACGGCATGATGTACTCCGCGCAGCCGGCGATCATGGCCGAGATGTTCCCCACCCGGATGCGGTATTCCGGTGTGTCCCTGGGCTATCAGGTGACCTCGCTGGTGGCGGGTTCGCTGGCCCCGATCATCGCGGTGCGGCTGCTGGAGGACTACAAGTCCTCGGTGCCCATCGCCTGGTATCTGGCGGGTGCGGCCGCGGTGACCGCGGTGGCGGTGTTGTTCGTCCGCGAGACCAAGGGCGTGGACCTGGAGGAGATCGACCGCGCGGACGCGGAAAGCCTGGCCGCGCAGGGTAATTCGACGGTGACGGATGCGAAGGTGAAGGTGGCATGACTCAGGGACCCCTGCTCGGCGAACTGTCCGGGCGGACGGCACTGGTGACGGGCGGTGCGAGCGGTATCGGGGCGGCCTGCGCCCGCGAGCTCGCCGCCCGCGGGGCCGAGGTGACCGTCGCCGATATCGACGGCGAGGGCGCGGAGAAGGTGGCCGCCGAATTCGGCGGCCACACCTGGCAGGTGGATCTGTCGCAGGTGACGGCGCTCGAGGAGCTGACCCTCGGCACCGACATCCTGGTCAACAACGCCGGGGTGCAGACCGTCAGCCCGATCACCGAATTCCCGCCCGAACGGTTCCGCACCATGCTGGCACTCATGGTCGAGGCCCCGTTCCTGCTCACCCGCGCCGCCCTGCCGCACATGTACACGCAGGGGTTCGGCCGGATCATCAATCTCTCGTCGGTGCACGGACTTCGGGCCTCGGCGTTCAAGGCGGCGTACGTGACCGCCAAGCACGCGCTCGAGGGGCTGTCCAAGGTGACGGCCCTCGAGGGCGGGCCGTACGGGGTCACCAGCAACTGCGTCAACCCCGGCTATGTGCGAACCCCGCTGGTGGACAAGCAGATCGCCGATCAGGCCTTCGCGCACGGCATCCCCGAGCAGGAGGTGGTGGAGCGAATCATGCTGACCGACAACGCGATCAAACGCCTGGTGGAACCGGACGAGGTCGCCTCGCTGGTGGGCTGGCTGGCCTCGGACGCGGCCCGCATGGTGACCGGGGCCTCGTACACCATGGACGGCGGATGGAGCGCCCGATGATCGAGGTCGCGGAGGCGGCGCACGCGCCGCAGTGGGTTCCGGGCGAGGTGGATATCGAGGCGGCGCGGATCACCGACTTCGCGCGATTCGTGGAGCGGCGCTACGGGATTCGCGCCGACGACTACAGCGCGCTGTGGCAGTGGTCGGTCGACGATATCGCCGGGTTCTGGTGGATGGTGTGGGAGTACTTCGACCTCGGTGACGCACCGGTCGAGGTGCTCGCGGGTTCCGGGATGCCGGGTGCGCGCTGGTTTCCCGGCACCGAGGTCAACTATGTCGACCGGGTGATCCGGCAGGCCCGCGCCGACCGGCCCGCCATTCTCGCGCTGAGCGAGGACACCCCGCAGCGGGAGCTCTCCTGGGATGAGATGCTCTCCCGCACAGCAGGTCTGGCCCGCACGCTGCGCGACCTCGGTGTCAGCCCGGGTGATCGGGTCGTGGGCTACCTGCCCAATATCCCGGAAGCCGTCATCGGCTTCCTGGCCGCCGCGAGTATCGGCGCGGTCTGGAGCGCGTGCGGCCAGGACTACACCGCCTCGGCGGCACTCGATCGCCTCGGCCAGCTGGAGCCGGTCGTGCTCCTCACCGCCGACGGCTACCGCTACGGCGGCAAGGTGCATGACAAGCTCGAGGAGATCGCCACGCTGCGAGCGGGTTTGCCTTCGCTGACCGCGACGGTGCTGGTATCCCGGATCGGTGGCCGCCTGCCGGACGTCCTGGACTGGAACACGGTCACCGCGGACCCCGGCGTGCCGCTGACCCCGGAACCGGTCGAGTTCGAGCACCCGCTGTGGGTGCTCTACTCCTCCGGAACCACCGGCAAGCCCAAAGGCATCGTGCACGGCCACGGCGGCGTGCTGCTCGAACACTTGAAAGCGATTGCCCTGCAATCGGATATCGGTCCCGACGACACGTTCTTCTGGTACACCAGCCCGAGCTGGATGATGTGGAACTTCCAGGTCTCCGGCCTGCTGGCGGGCGCGACCATCGTCTGCTACGACGGCAGCCCAGCACATCCGGCCCCGGATACTCTGTGGGACTTGGCCTCCCGCACGCGCACCACGGTCCTGGGGACCAGCCCCGGTTATGTGCTCGCCTGTGAGAAGGCGGGCTCGCGTCCGGCGCTCGATCACGACCTGAGCGCACTGCGTCAGGTCGGCATCACCGGTTCGGCGTTCCCCGCGACCTCGTCGATCTGGTTGCGCGACAACGTCGGTGACATTCCGGTCTCCTCGATCAGCGGCGGCACCGATGTGGTGTCGGCGTTCATGGGCGGAGTCCGCACCGTGCCCGTGCGCCCGGGTGAACTCTCGGCCCCGTATCTCGGTGTGGCGCTGGAGGCGTGGGACGACTCCGGCCGCCCCGTCCACGACGCGGTCGGCGAATTGGTGATCACCAAGCCCATGCCGTCCATGCCGGTGGCCTTCTGGAACGATCCCGACGGCAGCCGTTATCGCGACGCCTACTTCGACATGTACCCCGGTGTATGGCGGCACGGCGACTGGATCACCCGAACGGCCCACGGCGGCATCACCATTCACGGCCGCTCGGATTCCACCCTCAACCGCAACGGCATCCGCATGGGCAGCGCCGACATCTACCAGACGGTCGAGGCGCTCCCGGAGATCGCCGAATCCCTGGTCCTGGGCATCGAACAACCCGACGCCGGGTACTGGATGCCCCTGTTCGTCGTCCTCGCCCCCGGCCTCACCCTGACCGACGACCTGAAGCGGAAGATCACCACGGCGATCCGCACCGAACTCTCACCCCGCCACATCCCCGACGACATCATCGCCGCCCCGGGCATTCCCCACACCCGCACCGGAAAGAAGCTCGAGGTGCCGTTGAAACGCC
>NZ_JBSGBY010000482.1:0-6650 GCF_053601505.1 Nocardia sp. NPDC004722 | reverse complement strand
AGGAGCGCGCGTACGAACGCGGCTACGAGAACGCCGAGCGCAATGACTTCGCCGGGGGCGGCGACTACTACGACGGTGGCGGCAACAATAACGACGACGGGTTCTTCTGAGCCGTCGTATCGAATCAGTAAGGCCGCCCGCGTCTTTCGGACGCGGGCGGCCTTGTTCGTGCGGGCGACCCGTCAGATGGTGGTCGAATTCTGGAACTCCACCAGCGAATCCCACGACCACGCCAGACTGCCGTCGGCAAGGTCGGCGACAACGCCTTCCAGCCAATGCAATTCGGCGACGGCGACGGCGCGCTGGAACTCGTCCTCGAGTTTGGTGACGCGCGGTAGCCCGAACTTCTCGGCCAGAACCATGCCGGCGTCGATCTCATCGATCTTGGCGCGCACCGCGTTCGCACGCTTCTCGAGTTCGGCGCGAGCCTCCGCGGGCGTGAGCAACAGCAGGAACGACAGTGCCGCAGGGAAGTCCGGGAATTCGTTGCGGGGGGTGCTGATCATCTCGTTGATCCAGCCGAGGCAGGCGGCCCGGCCCGTATCGGTGATCTCGTAGACGGTGCGCTCCGGATACTGCTGGTCGCGGCCGGTCTCACGGACGGAGACCAGCCCGGCCTCCTGCAGGCGGGCGATGGTCTTGTAGAGCTGGGCGCGCTGGCCGACATTGATGACCTTGTCCTTGCCCCACTCCTTGATGCGGCGCTGGATGGCGTAGGGGTGCATCGGTTCCAGGTGCAGGATGCCGAGCACTGCCATGGCCAGGGGCGAGCGCTTGAACTGTGTGGCCTGGGTCGGTGCTGTCATGCCCTCAATCTTACTAGGTGCTCAAAAACTAGTTTCGACGCACTAGTTGCCAAGCAACTAGTTTGTGTGTCACTATTGAGGAGCAGGCGAACCCGACCAGCACAACCACTCCGAAAAGGACGAGGCCATGAACGCCATCAACCCCGCCAAGGCCACCGACACCGTCAAGATCCACGCCGACCACGTCACCGAGAAGCACCTGGGCGACTGGACCCACGCCAAGTCCTTCGAGGTGAAGGCCCGCTACGGCAGCGTCGTCATCGACCTGCGCTCGCCCTGGATCGAGGGTGAGCAGGAGATCGTGGTCAACGCCGACCTCGACCACGCCATGGTCAAGCTGCTGGTCCCCGAGGACGCGGTGATCGACGCGTCCGAGCTGGAGTGGACCGGCCGCGGCAAGGTCAAGGACATGAGCCGCCCGCAGGACGCGAAGGGTCGCGTCATCCGCCTCACCGGCGCTTCCGCCAAGAGCGAGTTCCGCATTCACCGCGGTGGCATCGCCGTCCTGTCGGCCCTGTTCAGCCGCGAGTTCTTCGAGGACGCCAAGGCCGCCCGCAAGGAGGGCCGTACCCCGACCCTCGTCGACCCGGCCAACGCCCCGCGCTGATCCCGGCTCGATCGAACCCGGCCGGGGCGGCTGCAAACGCTCTCGGCCGCGACGAGCCCGAATGATGAACAAATGGCCTGTCCTGCTAGTCAATCTGACTAGCAGGACAGGCCATTGTTGTCTGGATCACACCACGGTGCTTGCATCGACGTATGTTCACGGAGGCTCAGCTGTATTCGCCGGTCACCAAGGGGGCCGACGGCGATGTGACGGTGCATTTGAGCGACGAGCACCCGGGCGTGCACGATCCGGCGTACCGGGCCCGCCGCAATGCCATCGCCGCGAAGGCACTGGATTACCGGCCGGGGGAACCGGTTCCGCAGGTCGACTACACCGACGAAGAGCAGGAAGTCTGGCGGATCGTCTCCGCCGAACTGGCCCGCAAACGTGAGCGCTACGCGTGCGCGGAGGTGATCGACGCCGCGCGGCGGCTGGCCTTGCCGTCCGACCATATTCCGCAGCTGGACGAGGTGAGCGCGAAACTGGTGCCGCTCACCGGATTCCGCTACGCCCCCGCCGCCGGGCTGGTGCCGCTGCGGGACTTCTTCGGCTCGTTCGCGGATCGGACCTTCCACTCCACCCAGTACATCCGTCATCACTCCGCCCCGCTCTACACCCCCGAACCGGACGCCGTCCACGAAATCCTTGGGCACGCCAATCAATTGGCCAGTCCGCGCTTCGCCTCCGTCTACGAGACGGTCGGCGCGGCGGTGGCCCGGCTGGAGACCGCACGGGCGCTGAAGTTCCTGGCCGATGTGTTCTGGTTCTCGATGGAGTTCGGCGTGCTGCGCGAGCACGGTGAGATCCGTTGCTACGGAGCGGGATTGCTGTCCTCGTTCGGCGAGATCGAGGAGTTCCGCGCGGCCGAGTTGCGCCCCTTGGACATTCACGCCATGGGGACCATCGCCTACGACATCACCCACTATCAGCCGATTCTCTACTGCGCCGAATCCGTCAGTGAGATAGAGGATGTGGTGGGCGGCTTCTTCGAGACCATGACCGACGACACCGTGGCTCGACTGGTGAGTGTGAAGCAGGTCTAGAGCGGCATCCCGGCCTCGAGGAAATCGATGACCCGGATGATCTGCTCCGGCCCGAAGGTCTCGTAGTCGATGAAGCTGAGCATCGCGCCGCTCAACGCGCCCGCGAAGATACGGACCTCGAAGTCGCCCGGCGCTCTGCCGGTTCGGCGCGCGACCAGTTCGGCGATCAGTTCGTTGCTGCGCTCCAGTTCCCGCGCGACCGCGCCGCGCAGTTCCGGCACGCTGGACAGCAGTTGTACCCGCTGCCGCTCGAATTCCCGGTCCTCGGGGTCGAGCGCGTCGAAGGACTCCACGGTGGCCTTGCGGAAGGCCGCCAGCACGGAGAGTTCGGCGGGCTGGGTCTCGAAGGACGCGATCATGAACGGGTCCAGATCGTCGGCCGTGGCGACCTGTTCCTTGGACGGGAAGTACCGGAAGAAGGTGCTGGGCGAGATGTCGGCGGCCGCGGCGATCTGCTCGACCGTGGTCTCGGTGTAGCCCTGCTCCCGGAACAGCCGGAACGCCTCCATCCGGATGGTGCGGCGGGTGCGTTCCTTCTTGCGTTCCCGCAGGCCGCCCCCGGCCGCGGTCTTCACCGGGGCCGGGGGCGGTGCGGAGGCAGTCTCAGCCGACATGGACCGATTGTCCCGCATCGACATCGACAGCTGCGCCGGACTCCTTGCCGCGGATCACGAAAGTCGCCAGCACGGCCGCGATCACGCAGATCGCCGCGCACACCCAGAGCATGGCGCTCATTCCGTCGACGAAGGCCGACTGCACGTGGCCGAGCAGCACCGGGTCGCCCAGCTTGCGGGCCACGCCGACTCCGGCGTTCACGCCGTCGGAGATGGGCGAGCGGTCGAGATCGCCGAGGCTCGAACGGTACTGGGTGGACAGGATGGTGCCGAGGATGGCGACGCCGATGGTCCCGCCCGCCTGCCGAAGCGCCTGGAGCAGTGCCGATCCCGAACCCGCGCGTTCGGGGCTGAGGTCGTCGGTGGCAGCTCCCATGGCGGCGGGCATCACGAAGCCCATGCCGACGCCGAGCAGCACCAGCGCGGCGGCCGCGAATCCGTAGCCGCTGTCCACGGTGATCAGCGCGCCCATGACCAGACCGCCTGCCAGCAGCGCGAATCCGGCGATCAGCACGGTACGAACGCCGAACCGGGGCAGCAGCCGGTCCACCAGCCGCGAGCCCACGGCCAGGCCGCCGATCAGCGGGAGCAGGCGCAGGCCGCTGCCGAGGGTGTCGGTCCCGAGCACCGCCTGGAAGTACTGCGGCATGGTGAAGAACAGCCCGAACATCGCGAAGTTCACCAGCACCATGAAGACCGTGCCCCAACGGAATCCGGCCTCGGCGAACAGCCCGAGATCGACCAGTGGGTGCGCGGTGCGGCGCTGCCACAGCACGAAGGCCGCGCCGAGCACGATCCCGGCGGCGATGGCGGTCCAGGCCGCGGGGTCGCCCCAGCCTTCCTGTCCGCAGCGGATGAAACCGTATGTCACACCGAGCATTCCGCCCGCCGACAGCAGTGCGCCGGTGAGGTCGATTCGGAAGGTGTTGCCGCTCTTGGATTCCGGCACCAGCAAGGCTACGGCGGTCGCGCCGATGATCACCAGCGGGACATTGAGCAGGAAGGCCGAGCCCCACCAGAAGTGCTCCAGCAGCCAGCCGCCCACGATCGGGCCCAGCGGCAGGCCGAGAGCGGTGGAGGTGATCCAGATGGTGATGGCCCGCTGCCGTTCCCGCTGTTCGGGGAAGAGGTTCGGCAGCACGGCCATGGACAGCGGCATCATGATCGCCGCGGCCAGCCCGAGCACCACGCGTCCGGCGATGAGCTGGCCCGACGAGGTGGCGAAGGCGCAGGCCAAGGAGGCGACCCCGAACAGCACCAGCGCCGCGAACAGGAACTTCTTGCGTCCGTACCGGTCGCCGAGCGCGCCCGCCGGGAGCATGAAGGCGGCCAGGGCCAGGGTGTAGGCGCTGCTGAACCACTGCAGCGCGGAGGTATCGGCGTGCAGGTCGACCGCGAGGGTGGGCAGGGCGACGGTGAGCACGGTGACGTCGAGTCCGATGGTCAGCATCGCGACGGCCAGGGCTCCCAGCGCCAGCCAGCGGCGCACTCCCTGAACTTCCATGACAGATCCAATCATTTGAGTGTTACTCGATAATGAGAGAGTCTCTCATTTCATAGAGACTGTCAATTCTTGTCATGTCATGGCCCCAGAGGCTGTCACGTCATGGGTTCAGGAGGGGTCGAATGGGGTGTGTCACCATTCCGCCTTCTGGTACTGGAGTCCCAGATGCTTGTCGCGACATGAAGTTGTCGTACTGATACCGTCGTGCGGTCCGTTTTGAGATCTTCGACCCCCCAACGGGTCTGGACAGGTGAGGCACGAAATGACCGACCAAGCAACCGAATCCGTCGCCGAGACCCCGCTGCATCTGCAGGGACGCGACGCCGTCATCGCGGCCGCCGCGCCGGAGGACTGGCGCGAGGGCGCCCCCGATTACCACCTGAGCAAGGAAGTCATCCCGGTCGAGCGCTCCACCCAGCACGCGCCGGATTCCTTGGAGCACATCGTCGAAGAGCTCGTGAAGGTCTTCGAGATGGAGGTCTCGCACAAGAAGGATCCGGCCAAGTGGGTCTCGGTCGTGGCCGAGCACTACCGCGGCCAGGTCAACGGCGGCAAGTGGCAGGACGCCGAGGAGTTCGCCCGCATCGGCTCCTACAACATCCTGATCGGCGAGAACCCCTTCTACGACGTGCAGGGTGAGACCTTCGAGTCCTCGCACCACATCTTCCACACCGCGTTCCCGGGCGGCTTCTTCTGGGAGGTGACCGAGGTGCTGGCCGGCCCGCCGTCGGTCACCTTCAAGTGGCGGCACTGGGGTCGCTACGAGGGCGAGTACAAGGGCCACCAGCCCACCGGCGAGCTCATCGAGATGACCGGCATCACCATTGCCAAGGTCTCCGAGGACCTCCGCATCCTCGAGCTCGAGCACTTCTACGACAACAACAAGCTGCTCGGCCCGCTCGCGCACGGCTGCCCGGTCAACCACACCGCGAACTAGCCCGCGCGACAGCGTCTTTCACCTCGGCGAGCCCCTGATCACACTGCCCGCGCGATCGGGGGCTCACTCGCATCCGGCCTGTGTGGCGACACGAGCACAGCAATCCTGTGAACCATCCCGCGCTCGGGTGACCCGTCGGCGTTAAAGTCGGGCGCGATGAGTATCCGCAGGTATCCGCACCGCACTGCCGCGATGACGGCAGCCGTCCTCGCCGCTGTGGCCGGGTTCGCCTTCACGCCGCTGCCGGGTCTCGCGACGGCCCAACCGTCCACGACGACAACGCCGTTCACGACGCCCAATACCGACAGCTGCCCGAACAAGACGTCCCCGCCGCCGCCCATCGACACCTCCGAGGTGCCCGAACCCGGGCAGACGGCCCCGGCCGCGCTACCCATCCCGAGCACCCCGATCGGCGGCAAGCAGCTGGGCGGTTGCGGGGTGATTCTGCCGTCGGGCGCGGGACCGCTGCCCGAGGGTATCTCGGCCACGGCCTGGGAAGTCGCCGATCTAGACACCGGCAAGGTGATCGCGGCCAAGGATCCGCACGGCCGCTACCGTCCCGCCTCCACCATCAAGGTGCTGCTGGCCTCGGTCGCGATTCCGGCGCTGGATTTGAACAAGACGGTGGTGGGTACCCAGGACGACGCCAATGCCGACGGCACCCGGGTCGGCATCGGGGCGGGTGGTCGCTACACCAACAAGCAGCTGTTCCAGGCTCTCATCATGGCCTCGGGAAACGATGCCGCGCATGCCATCGCGGCGCAGCTGGGCGGCGACGAGGCGACCGTCGGCAAGATGAACGCGCTGGCGAAACAGTTGCAGGCGTTGGACACCCGCGCCGCCACCCCGTCGGGGCTGGACGGACCCGGCATGAGCATCTCGGCCTATGATCTGGCGCTGCTGTTCCGCCACGCCATGACACTGCCGCTGTTCGCGGAGCTGATCCACACCGAGCAGGTGGACTTCCCCGGCTTCCCGGCCGATCCGAAAAACCCTGACGACAAGGATCATCCGGGCTTCCCGATCGCCAACGACAACCATCTTGCCCCTGCACCGGCTCACCGGCCACACCGGTTCCATCTGGCCCTTCGCCTTCCGGCCGGACGGCACCCAGCTCGCCGTCGCCGACGACCAATTCG
>NZ_JBSGBY010000481.1:0-6671 GCF_053601505.1 Nocardia sp. NPDC004722 | reverse complement strand
CGATCGAATAGGTAGCGCGAACTGCGCGGGCATCCGATGATGCCCGCGCAGTTCGCGTTTCGGGATAGCGGAAGCGATCAGGACGCCCAGATCGGTTCGCGCGGCAGTGGGGCAGGTCCGGTGCGCAGCCGGGGGTGATGAGTACCTGGGGATCCGGTCCCCCGCCGAAGCGGGCGGCGAACCGCTCCGCGTCGGCACGGCTGCACCGGTAGTCGCGATGAGTGCCGGAATGTTTGAACACCAGCCGAATTCGATAGTCCATCGCGCTCATCCGGGCATTGCGCCGATCAGCGCGACAATCGGCGCCACGACCACGGCGATCGGTACCCACAACGGCGCGGTGACGGCCGCGAGCAATAACAACATGAGAATTCTCCGTTCATTCGGTGCGGAGGAGTTGAAGCCAGATGACGGGCGCATCGGCGCTGAAGCAGTCGGCGAGAACGACCGTGCCCGAAGGGAATCGGGTGGTCGCGTCGGGAGTGACGAAAGGCCCGTCCGAGGGTCCGCCCGACGGATAGTTCACCACCGGCGGCAGTCCGGTGGTCCGCGGCGGAAGTCCGTTGTACAGCGCGCATTTCCACCACTGCCCCGGTGGCGCGGACACGGTGACTTCACCGCCGGGTCCGGTGTCGAGGATGGGCTGCGCTTGCGCGGTCCCCGTCGCGCCGCAGAGCACCGCGCCCGCGAACAGCGTGAGGGCGGCGGCGGATTCCGCTGTGACACAGGCTTTTCGGAAAGTGATCCGCATCGTCTACTCCGGGAGTCCGAGTCCGGCGGCGAGCACCGGCCAGGACTTCTTCAGTTCGTCCTGCCAGTACCCCCACGAGTGGGTGCCGGTGGGTTGGAAGTCGACGGTCGCGGGGATGCCGAGGGTGTCGAGCCGATCGGCCAGATTGTGCGTGCACCAGTTCACGCCCGCCTCGAGGGTGCCGCCCACCGCGTCCTGATCGAGCAGGGTCGCCAATTGCCCGTCCAGGCGCGGATTGTCGAGGGTGTCGTAGCGGCCGGGCACCCCGGTGCCGCTGGAGACGAACAGTTTCAGCCCGCGCAGCTGGTCGGCGTGCACGTACGGATCGTTGGCCGCCCACATCGGATCCCCGGCGGGGCCGTACATGTTCGAGGCGGTCCCGCCGCCCGCGCCGATCACGGTGACCGCGAAGGCCCGGCCGACCGGGTCGCTGATCTGGGCGCAGCCGCTGTAGGCGGCCGCCGCGCGATACAGACCGGGGGCCGAGATCGGCAGTTGCAGAACCGAAGTCGCCGAGGCGGAGAGCCCGGCGATGGCGTTGACGCCGTTCGTGCCGAGCACCCGGTCGATCACCGGGGGCAGTTCGCGGGTGAGGAAGGTCTGCCACTTGTTGACGCCGAGCACCGGATCCTCATCCCGCCAGTCGGCGTAGTAGGACCACTTACCGCCCACGGGCACAACGACATTCACGTGCTTGTCGGCCAGGAACGACAGCGCGTCGGTCTGTTCCTCCCAGGTGGCCGCATCCTCACCGCCGCCGGCGCCGTTGAGCAGGTACAGGGTGGGCGCGGGCGCGGCGGTGTCGGCCGGGCGCTGCACATCGACAGTGATGTCCTTGCCCATGGCGGCGGAATGCACCAGCAGTCGCGCGCGGCGGTCACCGTCGGGTGTCGCGTGCACGACGGCCGGATCGGCGGCCAGCGGCGCGACGGCGGCCGCGGGGTGACCGGCGGCCGCGACGAACGGCGTGAGCACCGACAGCGCGGCGGTGACCGCCAGCCGGGCCGACACCGGGCGAATCGAATTCGACAACAAAACCGAGTACTCCTCCGTAAATGGTTCGGGTGAAAGGAAAAGCGACAGCGAAGCTAACAGCGAAAATGCCGGTGAATCGCCTTCCGAAGAAGACCTGAACGAATACCCAAGGGAGTGTCAGCTGGGGCGCAGCACATATCCGACACCGCGCACGGTGTGCAGCATCCGCGGATTCCCGCCCGCCTCGAGTTTGCGGCGCAGATAGCAGATGAACACATCCAGCACGCTCGAACCGCTTTTCGGGTCGTAACCCCACACCTGTTCCAGCAGCCGTTCACGGGTCACCACCACACCGGCGGCGCGGGCGAGCAAGGCGAGCAGGTCGAATTCGGTTCGGGTGAGCGTGATCTCCACGCCCGCGCAGCAGACCCGGCGGCCCGGCACATTGATCTCCAGCTCCCCGACGTGCAGTGTGCTGCTGTGCCGGGCGCCGTTCTCGACGCGCCGCACCAACGCCTTCACCCGGGCCGCCAGCTCCGGCATGGTCACCGGGCGCAGCACGTGGTCGTCGGCGCCGGCCTCGAGCATGGCGACCGCGCGCGCCGCGGACTCGGCGGGCCCGACCGTGCAGATCGGCACCCGGCTGCCGGTCTGACGGAGGGCGATCACCACCGATTCGCCGTCCAGCACCGGTAATTCCAGGTCGAGCACGGCGGCGGTCGGGTGATAGGCGGTCACCGCGCGCAGCGCCTCGGCGCCGTCGGCGGCGGTGTGCACCACGAACCCCGCCGCACGCAGGCTGCGCGCCATCGACTCCCGGCGGGTGGGCTCGGCGTCGGCCAGCAGCACCCGCTGCCGCCCGGGGGTGGTGGCCACCGGCCGGGTGGGTGGGAGCTGGTGAGAACGGGTGGCGCGCGGCGGGATCGGGTGCGCGGCCGTGCGCAGGGCCGCTTGTGGCGGCCGCGCGAGCACGGGTGACCGCATGACATCACTGTCGAAAGATTTCATGAAGACGACGCTATGAATCCCTTTCGAATGCCGCATCGGTCGAGAGGTAAGTAGTTCAGGCGAGCCCGGCACGCATCGGCCATGCGATCGGTCGATCGATCGGCGTTTTCCCTGCACATCGCGATAGAGCCTTCCAATTCCAAGGATTCGCAAGGAATAGACGTGACCACTACCACGGGACGCCATTCGAATTTGACTGTGGCGGCAGCAGCGGTCAATCATCGTGCCGCGCTGCGAATTATTCGCGTTCAGCCACCGAAACAATTGCGACAGGCCAGGAATGAGGGATTGCTGTGAACACAATTCGAGCGGGTCGGCGACCTGCCGCGCGCTGCGCGGGCATCGGCGCCGCGGTGGTCGTCGGGGTCGGCGCGCTGGCCTGCGGGGCGGCGAACGCCGACGCCTTCGTGCCGTTGCCGGACGGGACCAAGGCGGGCCCGGACGGGGTGGTGATCACGCGCGCGGGTGAGCACGCCGTGATCTCGGCATCGCTGGCCGCCAACGGCACCGGCCGGGTGGTCTGGGTCTCCGGGCGGGCGAGCGCCGAGGTGCCGAACGCGCCGGTGGCGCAGCCGGGCCCGAACAACGGGGCGTTGAACACACCGGGCTCGAACGACTCCTCCACCCACGGCGCCTCGCAGATCAATACCGGCTATCTCGTCGGCTGCCAGGTCGACATCGCCAAAGACGCCATGTCGGCCGGTGTTTCGGGCGGCGTCAGCATGTCGGGCCCGAACGCGTCGGGCTCCCTGGGCCTGAATCTCGGTCCGGGACAGGTGAAGTTCGTGCAGATCGACTCCAAGGACATCACCGAACCCGGCACCTGGGCCGTGGAATACCGCGACGCCGAGATCCATGTCGAGGGCTGCGCCGGATTCGCGCAGGCCCGCGCCTACACCGTGGTCGAGGTCGTGGGCGACCACTACTCCAAGTCCGTCCTCTACGGGCAGCCGTTCAGCCTCGGCTGAGCCGAGAACGCCTGCCGCACCACTGATTTCAGCCTGCCACACCAACGATTTCATCGGAGAACACAGCATGAGAAGACTCGACCTCACGACCCGCGTGGTGGGTGTGGGCCTCACCGTCGCGCTGCTGGGCCTGAGCCACGCGGGGCAGGCGGCGGCCGACACCGTCGTCCCGCTGCCCGGCGGCGACCTCACCCAGACCCTCTCGGACGGCACCGTCGTGCGCATCCGCCTCGACGGCGAGTCCGCCGACATCAATCCCTCGCTGGGCGCGACGCCGTTGCACCGCAACGCCTGGGTGTCGGGCACTGCGCACGTGGACATCTCGGGTGGCGGCGCGGCCCCCGGCGGCAAGATCTATCCCGGGTACACCGTCGGCTGCCAGGTCGATATCTCGGGCGGCGGCGCCGACGGCGGTCAGAGCGGCTCGCTCGACGCGGACGGTAAGCCCGCCGTGTCCGGCACCGGCGGCGGCACGCTGACCCTCGGACCGGGCCAGGCTCAGTCGTTCTATCTCCTCGACCTCGAGCAGCCCGACGACTTCGGCAACGAAATCCACTACTACCGCAACAAATTCAGCGGCGACAACGGGTCGGTCGCCTGGAGCGACGAGACCATCGCCCTGAGCGGCTGCGCCGGCGCCGCCACCGCCCGCGCCTTCATCAGCGTGGAAGTCGAGACCGACCATGTCATCAGCTGGACCACCCTGTGGGGCAAGCCGTTCAGCCTGGGCTGAGCTTCAATGCGGGATGACGCCCCACGCCTGCAACAGGTAGGTGACGTTCGCGGCGATGCCGGAGACGACGTCGGCGAGATTGATGGCAGCGGAACCCAGGTTGATGAGGGGCATCATGACGCGGCCGCCTCGTCGATGAGATCGGCCACCGGGACCGGTCGCGAGGCCAGCGAGGCGTGACCGGCGTCGAGTTCGATCGTCTTGCGCGGGTTCATGCGTTCGGCCATCATGCGCTCGTTGTCCGGGTTGATCATGCGGTCGAGGGTCGACACCTGATACCAGGTGGGCTTGTGCCGCCAGGCCGGATCGGACACCTCGTCACCGAAAGTCGTTGCCAGCGGCGGTTTCTGGGTGACGGCCAGCACGCGCGCCTCGTCGGCGGGCAGGTCCTGGCAGAAGTCGTCGTGGTAGCGGTCCTGCGGGATCCAGAGGTAGCCGAACTGATCGGTGGTCAGGTCGGCGATCGCCTGCGGCGGCCGCGCCTGGCTCAGCCCGCCGGGGCTCTCCCCCGCGTCGGGCGCGAACGCCGCGATGTAGACCAGACCGACCACATTCGGCAGCGTCCCCATCTCCGTAATCACCGCACCGCCGTATGAGTGCCCGACGAGCAGGACCGGCCGATCCAGCAGCCGCACCAGCTGACTCGTGCGCTCGGCGTCCGCAGCGAGCGAGGTGAGCGGGTTGTCGACGGCATACAGCGCGTCGTAGCCGCGCCGGTCGAGCTCTCCGATCACCTTCGCCCAGTGGGCAGCGCCACCCCAGAAGCCGTGTACCAGGACGATCGCGGGCTTTTCGGTCACGTCGGTTCTCCTCGCCGTCCGGGCCGGTCGGGGCGACCGGCCTCCGCTTACGAACGCTAGGAGCGGGCGGCGGTGGCGTGATAGGTCACCGGATCGGTCATCGGGTCAGCCGCATGCCGTGATCGAAATCGATGGCGGCGAGATCCTCTCGCGAGCCCAGCCCGAGCTTGGGGAAGATCTGCGACAGGTGATGGCCGACGGTGCGGGGGCTGATGAACAGCTGGGCGGCGATCTCGCGATTGGTCAGCCCGTCGGCGGCCAGCCGTGCGATGCGCAGTTCCTGCGGGGTCAGCAGCTCGTCGCCGGACGGGCCGGACGCCTCCCGCCGGCGCTCACCGGCCAGCGCCAGTTCCCCGTCCGCGCGCCGCTGCCAGGGTGTCGCGCCCAGTCGGTGGAATGTCTCACGCGCGGCGGTCAATTCGACCCGGGCATCGGCACGGCGGCGCGCCCGGCGCAGCCATTCCCCGTACAGCAGTTGCGCCCGCGCGTGCGGGAAAGGCCGGGCAGCGGCGTCCGGCACCGCGAGCGCCTCCCTGAACAGCGCCTCCGCCTCGGCCCCCGCGGCCAGCAGCGCGCGCGATACCGCGGTGGCCGCGACGGCCCAGGGCGCACCGGTCCGCTCGGCCCACTCGGCCAGGACCGCGAGATGCGCGTGCGCGGCCTCCGTGCGGCCCATGCGCACCGCGGCTTCCACCGCGTCGGGCGCGGTCAGCGCCGCCACGGTCGGGTGATACGCCGGTGTGCGCGGATCGATGGTGTCGGCCAGGAAGCCCAGGGCCGCGCCGGTGTGGCCCGCGGTGAGCGCGTTGAAGCCCAGATGCCAATGCGCGTAGGCGGTTTGGACGCGGGAGTTGCGCCCGGCGGCGAGTTCGAGCGACCGTTCACTCAACCGCGTCGAGGTGTCCTCGTCGCCACGCGCGGCCGCGAGCCAGGCCAGCGTGTTGAGCGCCTGCCCCGAGGACGCCGGTATCCCGCCCATGTCCTCCGACAGGCGCAGCCCCTCGGTCGCGTCGGCCGTGGCCTCGTCCCAGGCGCCCACGGCCAGTTCGAGGATCGACGAATGCGCCAGCATCGACGACAGCCAGCCGCGATCGCCGCGCGCCCGCAGCACGGCGACCGTCGCGCGCAGCGTCTCGGCCACCGGTCCGATCCGGCCCATCGCCAGCGCGATGGTCGCCGAGGGCACCCGCCACGGCACCGGCTCACCCTCGGGCGGCAGCTCGAGCAGGCCGGGCTCCAGCCCCGGATCCCCGGACTCCCACGCCGATCGCCGTGCGAGATAACGCAATTCGACGGCCGTGTCCGCGTCGGCCAGCTCGGCGGCGCGCAGCAGCTCCTCCTGGGCCCGGGCGGCGTCGCCGAAGCTGAACTCGATGCGCGCGGCCAGCCCGCCGCTGGCCCGCACCACCGCCGCGCTGCCGGTGCGGACCGTCGCC
>NZ_JBSGBY010000480.1:0-6673 GCF_053601505.1 Nocardia sp. NPDC004722 | reverse complement strand
ATGACATGCAATCCCGTGTCGCGGCTGTCGACAATGATGTCCTTGAGCGGCTCGAGCGGATTGAGCTGTCCGCGTTGGGCGACCATGTGATAGTCTTCGACCCGCGAGCAGGAAGACCCCCGCGATCACCAGGGCGACCGCCGCGAAGTCGCGCGCCCGCCGCGATCCGAGCGTGGCGACCGCGACGGGCCCGAGGAATTCGATCGCGACGGCCGTCCCCAGCGGGATGCGCGCGATCGCCTCGTAGAACGCGATATTCATGCCGAGGGTGACCACACCGAACCCGGTGGCCACCCACACCGTCCGCCGCGTCCACCGCACCCGCCAGGGCCGCCGCCACGCCAGCAGCGCCAACCCGGCCGCCGCGGCCCGCAGCCAGGCGACGGTCGCGGGTTCGACCGTGTCGAACAGATGCACACCGATCGCCGCGCCGAGATACTGCGAGACCCCGCCCGCGATGAACACGAACGGCACCGACCATCCGGGTAGCGCAACCCGGCGCTGCGACTCGACTGCGACGGACGTACCCACGCCGACACCGTATCGCCCTTCGCCCTCAGCCGGATCGCCCACCGCCACAAGCTCGATCGCGCGTATCGCGCAAACGCGATCACCGACCGCGGGCGCTACATCGTCGGCTGATCCTCGCGCGCGCTCGACAGCGCCGCGGAGTAGGCGGCCAGCGCACTGGGCCAGAACTGCTCGAGATAGTCGCGCGCATCCGCCAGCCCGCGCGGATCCAGCGAATACAGGCGGCGATTGCCGTCGGGCCGCATCATCACCAGCCGCGCCTCGCGCAACACCTTCAAATGCTGCGACACCGCCGAACTGGTGACACCCAGCGCCGCGGCGAGCTCACCGACCGATTTCGGGCCCTGCGGCAGCAGTTCGAACACCGCGCGCCGAGTGTCCTCGGCGAGCGCACTCAACACCTTCACTCCATTAGCCACCACTTAAATAGATTGTCCGCATAGCGCGCCCGGGTCAATACAGCACCGCCCGCGTCGGCCACTGTCACGACGGAATTACGACGGTGTCGTTCCTGTTCGGGACGCTTTTTGTACCAACGTGACGGTCACAACGCGATTTCGGCCCGGACACCGCCCTCTCGTACGTTCGAGTCATGCCCGTAACCGTTCCGTTATCTGCCTTGCGTGGTTCCGGCCGGTATCGCACGGCCGCCACCCGCGCGGTCGCCGTGACCGCCGTCGTCGCCTCCTCCCTGACCGCGCTCGCGGCCGCCGACCCGCACACCGACCGCGCACTCACGGGCAGCCCGGTCGCCAATGCGGCCCTGGAATCCGACGCGCCCTTCACCGCCTTCACCCCCCGCGAAGCCCAGATGCCGCAGATCGTGCCGCAACCGGTGCTCGACTTCCTCGCCGGTCTGCACGCCGAGCAGACCCGCCCCAAGACGGTGCGCCCGGTCGCCGGTCCGCTCACCTCCGGCTTCGGTGTCCGCTGGGGCGCCATGCACGCGGGCATCGACTTCGGCGACGGCATGGGCACCCCGATCCGCGCGGTCACCGACGGCACCGTGATCGAGGCGGGCCCGGCCTCGGGCTTCGGCCTGTGGGTGCGGGTCATGCAGGACGACGGCACCATCGGCGTCTACGGTCACATGCAGGACATCCTGGTCCAGGTCGGCCAGCAGCTGCGCGCGGGCGACGTGCTGGCCACCGTCGGCAATCGCGGCTACTCCACCGGACCGCACCTGCACTACGAGGTGCACGCCGGCGAGGGCGCGCCCATCGACCCGCTGCCCTGGCTCGCCGGGCGCGGCATCGACCTCGGCGCCCCCGCCGACTGACCCCACCCGCTTGCTCCGGACGCCGATGAGGGGCGTACGGATCAGCTTGCGCAACAACGGCGTTCGCGCTCGAAGAGGACGGCCCCGGCTACTACCGCCGGGGCCGTTCTCATACCCGGGTACTACGTGCCCACCCCACCGCCGGGGGACGTGGCGTGCGACTGCCCGCTCCTACCGTCAGGCTCATGACCACGCTCGATCGCCCGTCGCTCGCGTCGCTCCCCCGCCCGACCCTCGCCCACCGACTGCACCGTCCCCTGGCCGCCACCACCGTCGCCATGGCCGTGCTGGCCGTGTTCTGCCTGTGCGCCATGGCATTCGACGACCGGATGCTGCTGGGTGAATCGGTCTGGCTCAAACCGTTCAAGTTCGCCTTCGCCTTCACCCTCTACAGCGGCACCCTGTCGTGGCTGCTGTCGTTCCCGCACCGCGGGCAGCGGGTGACCTGGTGGCTGGGCACCGCGTTCGCCACCGCCGCCGTCGTGGATGTCGGGTTCATCGTGGTGCAGGCCGCGCGCGGCACCTTCAGCCACTTCAACGAGCAGCACGACGCGGTCAACACCATCGGCCAGTACGTGTTCATGTCCGGTGTCCCGGGACTGTTCCTGGCGAATCTGGTGATCGCGGTGACCCTTTCCTGGCAGCGCGTCACCGACCGCCCCACCTCGATGGCGATCCGCGCGGGCCTGGGCATCGCGGTGTTCGGCATGGCGCTGGGCTACACGATGGGCTTCAGCGGCAAGCAGGAGACCACCGACGCCGCCGGTCGCCCGGTCACCCTGGGCGCAGGCCACACCTTCATGCACGGTCAGCCCGAGGTGCGCGACGGTGTCGCGGACATGCCGGTGACGCACTGGTCGACGGCGGGCGGCGACATGCGGATCGCGCATTTCGCGGGCCTGCACGGCATTCAGCTGCTCATCGTGGCCGCCTTCGTCCTGGCCCGCCTCGCCCCGACCGTGTCGTGGCTGCGCACCGAACGCACCCGCACCCGGCTGATCGGTGTGCTGGCGCTCGGCTACACCGGACTGGTCGCGCTGCTCATGTGGCAGGCGCTGCGGGGGCAGCCGGTGACCGCGCCCGACGGTGAAACCCTCACCGCCCTCGGCCTTGTCGCCGCCGTGACCGCCGCCGGTGTCGGCCTCGTGTACGTCCTCGGCGTCCGCGCGCAGCGCCCCGGCCGCCATGCCGCCGTCAGCGCAGCCGCTCGGCCTCGCGTGTCAAGGCCACCAATGTCGCGGTGAGATCGGCGAGTTCGATCATCTCGGCCCCCTCCGAGACGGCCGTGGCCACATCCTCGGCCGCACAGCGGGCCGCGAACCACCGGTCCGACAGATCGGACACCTCCTGGGCACTCAGTACCACCGAATCCTCGGGAATACCGGTGCCCTTCACGCTGTTTCGATGTTCGTACGCGCGCTGGCGACACGATTGGCGGCAGTACCGCCGGCGGCGTCCGATCTCCGATTCGGCGATCTCCCGCCCGCACCACTGGCAGCAGGACAGCACGCGTCGAGACATGGTTCGACAGATTAGCGGTTGACGGGCGCGACCGGGCGGAAGGGCACGCCGCAGCAAACCGACCCGGCGCGGCGAGTAGGATGGCAGGGTTCTCCTTACGGGAACCCATACGTGCGCGTCTGCGTTGGACAGTCGTAGCGCAGACGCAGAAACAGTTGAACGACAGAGCTGTAGAACCTCGACAGAGCTGTAGAACATTGCCGACAGGCGAGAAGGGACCGCACTCATGGCAGATCGCGTACTCCGGGGGTCTCGGCTCGGAGCGGTGAGCTACGAGACCGACCGCGACCACGACCTGGCGCCGCGTCGGATGGCGCGGTACCGCACCGACAATGGCGAGGAATTCAACGTCCCGTTCGCCGACGACGCCGAAATCCCGCCCACCTGGCTGTGCAAGAACGGTCAGGAAGGCACCCTCATGGAGGGCACCACCCAGGAGCCCAAGAAGGTCAAGCCGCCGCGCACCCACTGGGACATGCTGCTCGAGCGTCGCAGCAAGGAAGAGCTCGAGGAGCTGCTGCAGGAGCGCATGGAGCTGATCAAGAACCGCCGCCGCGGCTGAGCCACAGCCGAAGACGAGAAACGGGTCCCCCGCACCGGTCGGTGCGGGGGACCCGTTTCTCGTGCGGGGGCAGCGCCTCTCGTGCCGCCTACGGCGCCACGGTGACGGGAACGTTCGCGCTGGCGAGGCTCTGCAGGCTGTCGGGGACCTTCAGGTTCACGGTGATCGTGGAGGTTCCGGCGGTGTAGGTCTCCTGCGGATCGGTGTAGAGCTGCACCTTCATGTGATAGGTCGTGGACTGCCCGGGCGCGAGGGTGACCGAGGGGATGACCGGGATCGAGAGGTAGTCCATCCCGGTCCCTTCCCGCACGAACGTCACCGGTTTCCACGTGCCCGTGCTCGCGTCGAGCAGCTGCATCGCGCCCTTGGGGCTCATCTTCGCGCCACCGGAACTGCACGAGCAGTGCCCCATGGAGGCGACGATGCCGATCGGCTGGGCGGCGGCGGTGGCCGAGGGGTTGGCGATCGTGAAGTCGAAGGCGATCGCGGCGCCGTCGAGCTTCAACGCGGTCGAACCCGGCACGGACAGTGTGAGATTCACGCCGCCGCCCGAGGCGCTCCCCTGCTGCCCGGCCACCGGCGTCGACGTCACCACCGCCGACGGGGTGGCGACCGGGGTCGCGCCGGTGGTGTCCGGGTCGCAGCCCGCCAGCAGCGCGACCACGGCCGCAGCGCCCGCGAGGGCGGCCAGACGTTTCGAAGTGTTGATGATGTCTCCCCTGATCAAGGCCGTGTCACCGGCCCGCCCACCCAATCGATCGAGTTATCGCGGAGCACCCCGAATCACGTTAACCGCCATCCACTCTCGTCAGTGGCTGGCCACCTTCCGGTACTGCAGCACGGCCACCGGCACCGCGATGGCGAGAATCGCCAGCGAGCAGTAGATCGAGTATTCGACGCAGTGCTCGGCGGGCCATCCGGTGGCGGGTTTGAACGACGGCGGCGACCCGTTGTCGAAGAGTTTGCGTCCGGCCGCGGAGACCGCGGTGATCGGATTCCAGGCGGCGACCGTCTTCAACGGCCCCGGCAGCGTCTCGCTGGAGATGAACGCCGAGGAGATGAAGGTGAGCGGGAAAAGCCAGATGAGCCCGGCACTCTGGGCCACTTCGACGCTCGGCGACATGAGCCCCGTGATCGCCCCCACCCATGACATGGCGAACGCGAACAGCAGGATCACCGCGAACGCCAGCACCGCGTTCACCACGGATCCGTTGATGCGCCAGCCCACCACGTACCCGCAGCCGACCATGACGGCCAGCGCCAGGATATTGACCACCAGATCCGACAGGGTGCGGCCCATCAGCACCGCCAGCCGCGACATGGGCAGTGTCCGCATCCGGTCGATGATGCCCTTGTGCAGGTCGTTGGCCAGCCCGACGGTGGTGAACGCCGCGTTGAAAGCGACTGTCTGCGTGAAGATTCCGGCCAGCAGGAATTCCCGGTACTGGCTGCCGCCCAGGGACGCCCCGAAGATGTAGGCGAACAGGAACACGAACATCAGCGGCTGGATGGTGGCGGTCACCAGCAGGGTGGGGACGCGCAGGATCGTGAGCAGGTTGCGGTAGGCCACGATGGCGCTGTCGCGCACCACGCGGGGTAGCAGGATGGCCGGGCCGGTGGCGCGGTGGCGGCCGTGCGCGTCGGCGGTGGGGTCGGTGGCGGGTGCGGCGGGCTCGGCGGGGAGCGTCGTCACGACAGGATCTCCTCTTGGACGGGCTCGGGCAGGAGGGCGGCGGATTTGCGTTCGGTGGAGCGGCCGGTGAGCGACAGGAAGACGTCGTCGAGGCTGGGCCGGTGCACGGCCGCGTCGATGACGCACACGCCCGCGTCGTCGAGCCGGCGCAGCGCCTCGACCATGGTGCGGGTGCCGTCGCCGACGACGACGGTGAGTTCGTCTGTGCCGTCGGCGGTTTGGGGTTCGCCGATGCCGATCCCGGCCAGCACCCGGCGCGCGGGCGCGGGGTCCTGTCCGGCGGCGAGGGTGACGGTGAGCTTGTCGCCGCCGATCGAGGTCTTGAGTTCGTCGGCCGATCCGCGTGCGATGACGCGCCCGCGGTCGATGACGGTGATGCGGTCGGCGAGGAGGTCGGCCTCCTCGAGGTACTGGGTGGTGAGCAGCACGGTGGTGCCGTCGTCGACGAGTTCGCCGATGACCCGCCACATGTCGAGGCGGCCGCGCGGGTCCAGGCCGGTGGTCGGCTCGTCCAGCACGACCACCGGGGGTCTGCACACCAGCGCCCCGGCCAGGTCGAGGCGGCGGGCCATGCCGCCGGAGTAGGTGCCCGCGCGCCGCCCGGCCGCGGCTTCGAGGCCGAGCACGGTGAGCAGTTCGTCGGCGCGTTCGGCGGCGCGGCGATGGTTCATGCCGTAGAGCCGCGCCACCATGCGCAGGTTCTCGAATCCGGACAGGTTGGCGTCGATGGCCGCGTACTGGCCGGACAGTCCCAGCCGGGTGCGGGCGCGCGCCGGATTCTTCAGCACGTCCACGCCCGCCACCTGCACGGTGCCCGAACTCGGGCGTAGCAAGGTGGTGACGATGCGGACGGTGGTGGTCTTGCCCGCGCCGTTGGGCCCGAGCAACCCCATCACGGTGCCGGACGGGATCTCCAGATCGATCCCGTCGAGCACCCGTACCTTGCCGTAATACTTGACCAGCCCTTGGACTTCCACCGCGAGACTCATCGGTCCCCCTCCCGCCGGGCTTCGATGGCCGCCAACTGATCCCGCAGCACCGGCCCGATGACGGCGAGGGATTCAGGCGTGGTCATACCGGCGTGGGT
>NZ_JBSGBY010000479.1:0-6675 GCF_053601505.1 Nocardia sp. NPDC004722 | reverse complement strand
CTGGACCCATTGGCGGATTTGGTTCGGGCGCAACGCGTCGCGGTGGAGATTGCGGAGGCGCGCGGCATGGATCCCGATCGGCCGCGCAATCTGACCCGCTCGATCGTGCTGCCTCAGTCGTGATCGCATTCGATGACCGCGCCGGGTTGACTGGGTCCGCCACTCGGGTCCGGCGCGGGAAGGCCGTTCGGTGATCCTGACCGTGACACCGAATCCGGCGCTCGACGTCACCTATCGAGTTGACCGCTTCCGTCCGGCCGGTAGTAATCGCGTGCTCGGGAAGGCCGAGAGGGCCGGGGGAAAGGGCATCAATGTCGCACGGGTGCTGCATGCGCTCGAATACCGCGCGGTCGTCACCGGTTTCGTCGGCGGACCGACCGGCGAGACATTGCGGCTCGACCTCGGCACAGCCGGGTTGTCCGACCATCTGCTGCCGATCGAGGGTGACTGCCGCCGCACCGTCGCGGTGGTGGATGAAACCCACGGTGACACAACGATGCTGCTCGAACCGGGTCCGATGATCGCGCCGGTGGATTGGGACAGGCTGGTGAGTCACGTGGACGGGCTGTTGGCCGAAGCGACCGGGGCAGTCTTCTCCGGAAGCCTGCCTCCGGGCGCGCCCGGCGATGCCTACGCGCAACTTGTTCATCTGGCCCACGCACACCGGGTACCCGCGGTGGTGGACGCTGACGGTGCCGCGCTGATAGCCGCACTGCCCGCCGGGCCGGATCTGATCAAGCCGAATGTCGACGAGCTCACCGCCGCGACCGGTCTGGCCGACCCGATCGCCGCGGCCCGGACGCTGCTCGACGCGGGTGCCGGAGCAGTGGTCGCCTCGCTCGGACCCGACGGACTGATCGCCATGACGCCGCAGGGCGGATGGCACGCGCACCCGCCAGAACGATTGTCCGGCAATGCGACCGGTGCCGGCGATGCCGCTGTCGCCGCCCTCACCCTCGGCCTTGTCGCCGCGTCGCCGTGGTGCGAGCGAATGGTCGAGGCCGTAGCCCTCTCCGGCGCCGCCGTGGCGGCGCCACTAGCGGGTGAATTCGATCCCGATGTCTACCAGCGTCTTCGAGACCGGGTGGACGTGCACGCCCTCAGGAGCTCTTGAAATGCCTTTGGTTGGAACCGGTTCCATCGTCACCCCCGCAATGCAGGCCGAGCGGGGTGTCGGTGCCTTCAACGTGATTCAGCTCGAACATGCCCAAGCCATCGTTGCCGGTGCCGAAGCGGCCGGCGCACCGGTCGTCCTGCAATTGAGCGAGAACGCGGTCCGCTACCACGGAGCGTTGGCCCCCATAGCAGCGGCGATGCTGTCTGCCGCGGTCGCGGCGCAGGTACCGGTGGCGGTTCACCTCGACCACGCCACGTCCGCGGACCTCGTCGCGGAGGCCGTCGACCTCGGCTTCTCCTCGGTCATGTTCGACGCCTCCGTGCTCGATTATCAGGAGAACGTGCGCGCCACCGCCGATGTCGTGGACTTCTGTCATGCGGAAGGGGTGTGGGTGGAGGCCGAACTCGGTGAGGTCGGCGGCAAGGACGGTGTGCACGCCCCGGGTGCGAGGACCGATCCGGACGAAGCGGCTGCCTTTGTCGCGGCCACGGGTGTCGATGCCCTCGCGGTGGCGGTCGGTACCTCCCATGCCATGCTCACCCGTGACGCCAATCTCGACTTCCAGTTGATTGCCGAATTGCGTGAGCACGTACCGGTTCCGCTGGTGCTGCACGGCTCGTCCGGTGTCGCCGACGGGCACCTGACCCGCGCGGTCGAATCCGGAATGACGAAGGTCAACATCGCCACCCACCTCAACCAGGTGTTCACCGGGGCAGTCCGGCGGACACTCGGAGCCGACCCGAGGCTGGTCGATCCGCGCCGCTACTTGGGTACGGCGCGGTCGGAGGTTGCCGCCGAAGTAACCCGCCTGCTGGGTGTGCTGCGGGCCGGATCGAAACCGGAGGCGGCCAGAAATAGCGGCCTCCGGTACTCGTGAGTGAACTATGGGGGTTTCAATCATGTTCGTGCATCGCTGTCCGCTCGCCTCGCCACCAGGAACCCACGGTATTCGCGGTTTCGGGAGTTGGTTGAGGTTCGGTTTACACTCCGATCATGCTCAAAGCTGATCGCTCTGCGCGGATTCTCGCCCATATCGCCGAGGTTGGCAGTGCGGATGTGCACGACCTCGTCGAGCTGCTGGGAGTCTCCGGCGCGACAATCCGGCGTGACCTGCAGGAGCTGAACGACCAAGGACTCCTGCATCGCACCCGCGGCGGTGCCACGGTGGGGGCGGTCAGCCTCGAATTGCCGCTGCGGCATCGCGGCGAACGGCAATTGGTCGAAAAACGACGCATCGCGTATGCGGCCGCCGAGCTTGTTCCCGACGGGGCCGTGGTCGGGCTGAACGGAGGCACGACGACCACCGAACTCGCTCGTGCGCTCGCCGGGCGTACCGATCTCACGGTGGTCACCAACGCGGTCAATATTGCCGCCGAGCTGATTGTCAGACCGGAGATCCGCCTGGTGGTGATCGGCGGGATCGCTCGCTCGGCCAGCTATGAGCTGGTCGGCCCCGCCGCGGACCGCATGCTCGAGCAGTACAATCTCGACATCGCGTTCGTCGGTGTCGATGGTTTGACCGCGCAGGGCGGGTGCACCACCTACGACGAGATGGAGGCGCAGACCGACCGTGCCTTCTTACGCAGCGCCGCACGCAATGTCGTGCTCGCTGACAGCACCAAGATCGGCCGGATCACCTTCGCCAATATCTGTCCGCTCTCGGAAGTTCAGGATCTGGTGACCGACAACGGAATCGAGCCTGACGCGGAGAGCGCAATCGCCGCCGCGGGCGTCCGGGTCATCCGCGCTTGACAGCGTGAACGTGAGCCGCCGATCCCATCCCGTCGCCTCTAGGGAGCGAGCCCGGCGCGGAGGGCTTCGCAACCAGCGCGCGACGGGACAAAGGTAGCGGATCCCCGGGATCGGCGGCCTCACAACGTGATTCGGCGACCTTGGGAAGCTGTCCCCGGACCACGTGAATAACGGTAGCCGGGAAAATGCTGTGGCCGCACCGTCTAAGCGGCTGGTCTCGACCGTCGAATGGATGGATCCGGTAGCCGGAAATTTGGTGAGAAGTCGGACGGGCGGGTCTTCCGCGCCCCCGATCATCGATTGCACCAGCTGAACGGATGGATATTCCGGACATCCGACGGTTCGGTACGCGTACCCGGAGCCGTAATGTTGGCCACCTGTAGTCTCCGGTCCATCCCGCGTCGATGGTGCTGAGTCACGTTCTAATACGAGGAATCAAAGGTGTTTTGCCGGTCAATTGCGCGCGCTGTGACGATAGGGCTGCTACTGACGGGAAGTCTCGTGCAACCAGGGCTCGCGGGCATCTCCCTGGCGATGGCGCAACCGGATGGGTTCGGAGAATCGCGTGGTGCGCTCGCCGCGCCCGACGGATCGAGGATCGTGGAAACCCGCGTCGTGGATGAACGGCACCTCATCCTCACTGTCTACTCCGCGGCGATGAATGCCGAATTCCCGGTGGAAGTGCAGCGCCCGTCGGACTCGTCGGTGCCTCGGCCCGTGCTGTACCTGCTCAATGGGGGTAGCGGCGGGAAGGGGGTTGGGACCTGGAGTCGTAGTACCCACGCGGCCGATTTCCTGGCCGACAAGCCCGTCAATGTCGTACAGCCCGTCGGTGGCGCCGCGTCCTACTACGCCGACTGGCGAAATCCTGACCCGCGCCTCGGAGTCATGAAGTGGACAACCTATCTGACCGCCGAGCTGCCGCCGCTCATCGACGCGGCCCTCGGTGCGAACGGGTTGAATGCGCTTGTGGGCGTGTCGATGTCTGGCACAACGGTGCTTCAATTGCCGATCGCGAAGCCTGGTCTGTACCGGGCGGTGGCCGCATACAGTGGTTGCGCGCGCATCGCTGATCCGGTCGGCCAGGCGTTCCTGCGACTGACGGTCGCCTACTCCGGCGGCGACGCGGCGAACATGTTCGGACCACCCGATGATCCGATGTGGGCAGCCAACGACCCTTTCGTGAATGCCGACCGCCTGCGCGGGGTCGCTTTGTATCTCTCCAGTGGCAATGGGCTTCCCGGCCCGTATGACGCGCTCGGCGACCGTCATCTGGTCGGTGGTGGCGGCGGCGCGGATTTGGCGAATCAGCTTCTCGTCGGCGGCATCCTGGAGGCGGCCGTCGACCGTTGCACACGGACGATGGCGGACCGTCTGGCCGAGCTGGGTGTGCCCGCGACAGTCGAGCTGCACCCGTACGGTACGCATTCGTGGGGATACTGGGAGGACGAACTCGTCGCCTCCTGGCCACTACTCGCGCAGGGAATCGGTCTCTAGCTGCGGGACTCCCTGTTAGACGGTCGGATTGGCGCGTGGCGCCGGTAGTCGCCTGCCGAATCGAGCGTGATTCCGCCTGCGCGCAATGCCGCTGCGCTGACCAGGAATCTCGCGCCTACGCGGGCAGACGCCGCAGCCTGGTCGGCGGTGAGGGTGGTCCCGGTGCCGACGACCACGTCGGGGACCTCGTGAAACCGGTGATCGGCTGTAAATGTCAGCCGAGTAGCGGAATTTGTTGCACGCCGGGCGGGTGAAGGGGGCTGCGGGCCGAGACGCTCTTGACGAATCTAGTAAAGGAATTTAACTTTACTGCCATAGTCGGCTGTCCGGTCGGATGGCAACCCGTGCCGACTCGCAGTTCCACGCGGAGGTCCGCTGATGTGATCTGGATAGCATTCTGTCCCAAGGAGATTCGTGAGTAGTACTTCGATGCCGTCAGGCGTCAACTTGGCTCCGGCGCACGATACGACGCCTGCGGCGCACCCGCTGTCCGACGATGGCGGAGACTTCGCCGTCATCGGAATTGATTTCGGCGGGACGAAGACCGAGATCGCGCTCAGCCGCGCGGACGGTGAGGTAATCGAACGTGTCAGGCTCGAGACCCGGGCCGATGCCGGTCCGGATCAGATCCTGACTCGCGCCGGGGAGGTCGTCCGGCAACTCGAGGAGGCCGAGGGGCGGAACGGGCGGACCGTGGCCGGACTCGGGGCGGTCTGTCCGGGAATCATCCGGCACGACCGGATTCAGCTGACGCCGAATCTTCCTGGCTGGGAGGGGCTTTCGCTCGCCGCTCGGCTGTCCTACGAGTTCGGAGCCCCGGTGGTCGCGGTGGCGAATGACGTCAGGGCCGCGGCCATGGCCGAGCTCAGGTTCGGTGCGCTGCGCGGCGTCGAGACCGGAATCTATGTCAACCTCGGCACCGGGCTGTCGGCCGCGCTGGTGGCCGATGGGAAGGTTGTCGCCGGTGCGAATCAGGCTGCCGGAGAGATCGGCTACATGAATCCCGGAACCGCCCCAATCGATGCTGTGGCCAAGGGCGCTGCTCCGCTGGAGGAGCTGATCGGTGGGGCCGGTCTCACCCGCCGCGCCTCCGAGCTGCTCGGTGGCCCGGTCACGGGCTCCGAGTTGTTCGCTCGATCCGATGCCGCCGCGCGTGCACTGGTCGCAGATGCTCTGCGGACGGTGGCGATCACGCTGGGGAACCTGGCGGCCTTCGTCGATCCGGACAGAATCGTGTTGGGCGGCGGCATGGCCCGCGCCCTCCATGCCCGGCTGCCGGAGCTCACGGAGATGGTTTGTGCTGCAACGCCTTTCCCTCTCGAAATTCACGCAGCTCACTTTCATGGGGATGCCTCGGTGCGCGGTGCGGTCGCGTTGGCCATCGACGCGGTGCGCGATGAGGCTGTCCCTCAGGCTGTCCACTAGCCAATTACGGAGGCTCATGATGATTACACGACTCGGTCGACAGATGGAATCGGAGATGGCGCACCAGCCGGCGGTGCTGGCGGCGCTGGCCGGTCAGTTCTCCGCGATCGGCGCCCGCGCCGCGGAACTGTTCTCTGACGGGCCTCCCGCGGGGATCGCCTTCCTCGCCCGTGGTTCCTCCGACCATGCCGCGCTGCTGGGGAGGTACGCGATGGAGGTGTACACCGGTCTACCGACCTGTCTGGTAGCCCCGAGTGTCGCAACGGCTTACGGGCGTGACCCGAAGGGATTGCGCGGCTGGATGTTGATCGCGCTGTCGCAGTCGGGTCGCACTCCCGAGATCATCGAACTTGCCCGCCGATACAGCGTTGCCGGGGCGCGTGTGGTCGCGGTGACCAATGATCCCGACGCGCCACTGGCCGCGGCGGCACCGTGGTCGGTCGCGCTCGAGGCGGGAGCTGAGGATGCGGTGCCCGCCACGAAAACCGTTACGGCACAAATGCTCGTCATGCTCGCGATCGCCTCCGGGCTGGGGCAGGGCGGGATGACCGAACGCGATGCCGCCCAGCTGCCGGTGATCGTCGGAGATATAATCGCCGACACCGAGCCGGTCGAAGCGGCAGTCGAAACGCTCGCCCCCCACGACCGGTTGGCGCTGGTCGGTCGCGGCGAGTGCTACCCGGCGGCACTGGAGACGGCTCTCAAGCTGCAAGAGACCACCGGAATCGTCGCTCCCGGCTTCTCTACCGCCGACTTCCGGCACGGCCCGATCGCGATCACCGGCCCGGACACTCCTGCCATCCTGCTGGCCGGGTCGGGACCCGCCGACTCCGACACACTCGCCCTGCGCACGCAGCTCGCGGAGCGTGGTGCGCCGACCACGC
>NZ_JBSGBY010000478.1:0-6704 GCF_053601505.1 Nocardia sp. NPDC004722 | reverse complement strand
GGTGCTGCTCGGGAGCGACGGGAACCGGGCGGCCCGGCGATGACCGCGACCCATGTCGTCCTGCCTGTCGCCGGTGCGGGTCTGGCGGTGATCGGCGCGCTGCGGGTGATCCGCGATCCGCGCCGCATCTCCACCGGACTGGTGCTGCTGGCCGCGGCACTGCTGCTCGCCTCGTGGGTGGTCACCTCCCTGCCGTCCATCGCACCCACTCCCGCGGCGGAATTGGTGGTGGCCACCGTGATCCTGCTGCCGCCGCTGTCGATCTTCGCGACGGGCATCGGGCTGCTTGCCAACGGCGTGGTCCTGACCCGCCGCGAGGGCTTGCGGGTCGCGACCGCAGTCGCCCCGTTGGCGGGAATCGGCCTGATTGCCCTGCCGCTGATCGCCTATCGGTTCCTGGACACCTCCGTAGGCCGACCGGCGTGGTTGATCGCGCTGGTGGTGGCGGTGACCCTGCTGGGGCTGCTGGTGCTGGTGCAGTTGGTCGCGTTCCTCGGATACGCCGTGCTCTACGCGCGCCTGCCCCGCACTCCCGGCGTGGACGTGGTGGTCGCGCTCGGCTGTGGGTTGCGCGGGGACGCGGTAACGCCACTGCTGGCCTCACGCCTGGATCGTGCCGCCGAGGTCTACGAGTCCGAGCGCAACCACGGCGGCGCGCCGCTGTTGGTCACCGCCGGCGGTCAGGGCCCCGGCGAAACCGTCCCCGAAGCCGACGCCATGGCCGATTACCTGGTGCGCCAAGGCATTCCGGCGGAGCACCTGGTGCGCGAGAACCGCTCCCGCACCACCGAGGAGAACCTGCGCTTCACGCTGCGCGAACTGCGCCGCCGCGGCCTCGACCCCGCCACCACGCGAATGACGGTGGTCACCAGCGACTTCCACGTGCTGCGCACCGCCGCGCTGACCCGCCGCCTCGGCCTGCACGCCCAGGTCACCGGTTCCCGCACCGCCCGCTACTTCGTGCCCGCGGCCTTCCTGCGCGAATTCGTCGCCGTGCTGGTGACCCACCGCACGGTCAATCTCGTGGTCGCGGGCGTCATGCTGGCCGCGGTCGCCGCACTACTGGTGATCAGCTATCTGCCGATCGGTCTGAACGCCGGGTAGGGCCGCCTCAGCGTCCGGTGCCGCGCAGGTCCAGACGGCGCATGACACGGTCCACCACGTCCGGCGGGACACCGGGTTCGCGGCGGGCGGCCAGCGCTTCGGTGCGGCCCGCCTCGAGGACGTCGTTGGTGATGGCGCGCATCTGCTTGGTCCAGGCCAGGGTGCGGTCGGTCTGCATGCGGGCATTGCTGTCGGCGGCCTCCGGATCCGCCTGGGCCAGACGGCGTTCGAAGCCCTGGCGCAGCCGCTCGTACACCTCGTCGGGCAGCTGCTCGGTCTGGGCGATCTCCTTGAGCCGGGTGAGCTCGGCCCCCAAGCACCCGGCCCCACAACTGGCGTTCGATGGCGCGTTCGGCACCGGTATCGGCGTGCACGCCGGTCGCGCGCACCACCGCGGGCAGCGTCGGGCCCTGCAGCAGCAGCGTGAACAGCACGACCGCGATGGCGGTGAACAGGATCTCGGTGCGCCCGGGGAAGGGTGTGCCGTTGTCGGTGGTGAACGGGACGGCCAGCGCCAGCGCCACCGTCGCCACCCCGCGCATGCCCGCCCACCAGGTGACCACGGTTTCGCGCCAGGTGTACGGCTCGTCCTTGTCGCGCGTGCGCCACCAGGATTGGAAGATCGCGGTCGTGGTCAGCAACCAGATCAGCCGCAGGCCGACGACCACCGCGATGATCACCAGCGCCCCGCCGACATACCGCGGCCAGTCCGGTCCGGCGTCGCGCAGCACGGTGCTCAACTCGAGGCCGATCAACCCGAAAGCGAAACCGGTGACCAGCATTTCGGTGATCTCCCAGAACGAGTCACCCACCAGCCGATAGTCGCTGTCACTGAAATCGGTGGCGGCGTCGGTGAGATACAGCGAGCACACCAGCACCGCCAGCACCGCTGACCCGCCCCGCGACTCGGCGAGCCCGTAGGCCGCGAACGGCAGCAGCAGACCCAGTGCCACCCGCCACGGCGCCTCGTCCAGGCGCTGCATGAGTTTGCTTCCGGCCCAGCCGAACAGCAGTCCGACCGCCGTCCCCATCAGCGCCGACACCACGAAGTCCCCGAACGCGGCCCAGGCCGAGAACTTCCCGGTGACCACGGCCTCGATGGCCGCGGAGTAGATCACGATCGCGGTCACGTCATTGAACAGGCCCTCGCCCTCGAGTACCGCCACCAGTCGCCGTGGCAGTCCCAGCTTGCCCGCCAGCGCCGAGACCGCCACCGGATCCGGGGGCGCGACCAGCGCACCCAGCGCAACCGCCGCCCCGATCGGCACGGCCGGATACCAGAGGTGGAAGGCCCAGGCCACCGCCACCGTGGTGACGATCACCAGCACCACCGCCCGCAGACTGATGGCCGCCCAGTTCTCGGCGAACTGCCGCCACGAGGTGCGCCGCGCGGCCGCGTACAGCAGCGGCGGAAGCACCAGCGGCAGGATGAGTTTGGGGTCGATCTGAATATTGGGGACCGCCGGGATGAGCGCCAGCACCACCCCGAACGCCGTCATGAGCACCGCCGGAGCCTGGCCCAGCCGCCGTCCGAGCGGCTGGGCCAGGATGGTCGCGAACAGGACCGCGAAGATCAGTTCCAGCTGGTGATGCTCCACGGCAGTCAGTTTGCTGCCGATATGCCCGAAAGTCGAACACCCGGTCCGTATTCTCAGCGAACCGGGCGGGCAATTCTCAGCCGGTGCGCCACGATTCGGAGATGGCCCACAATCGGGGCGCGACGGCTATCAGCCGCGCTGGCCTCGCTGGGGCAGTTGACCGTCTCGGCGGGTAGCGGGGGTCAGGCCCGCGGCCTGGTAGGGACCCGGACTCGTGGCCTCGGCGACCGCGTGCCGACCCGGCACCGGATAGTCGGAGGCCGGAGCGTAGAGACCGGCGGTCCGGTAGTCGGTGGCTCCCGGTTCGTCCTGGCCCGAGCCGCGCGCCTCGCCGACCGGCCCCGACGGCCGCAGCGACCACGTTGCCGGCGAATCCGGCTGGGGCCGGACCGGTTCGGGCATCATCGAGCGCTCGTCGACCTCGGTCAGCCCCACGTGGATGAGCAGCACCAGCGTCACCATGCTGACGCTGATCATCAGCGGGGCCAGCAACTCCATCGCGCCGGTGCCGTGCGGAGCCGCCGCATTGTCCACGTGATGCGCGCTCATCGCCGCCATGCCCGTGTAGTGCATGCCCGTCACCGCCACACCCATGATCAGCGCCGCCCCGATGGTGGCCCAGATCCCCTTGATGACCAGCGTGAACCACAACGCCACGGTGGCCGCGACCACCGCGATCACCATGGACAGCGTCACGATGCCCGGGTCGTAGTCGAGGGTGGCGTCGGACTTCATGGCGTACATGCCCGAGTAGTGCATCGCACCCACGCCGAGTCCGGTGACCGCGCCACCGGCGAACAGCGACAGCCGTCCGAAGGGCTCGCGCGCCACGATGTACAGCCCCATCCACACCACGGTCACCGAGATCACGGCGCTGAGCAGGGTCAGCGGCACGTTGTACTTGATCTCCGCACCGCGGATGGAGAAGCCGAGCATGGCCACGAAATGCATGACCCAGATGCCGGTGCCGCCGATGGCGACCGCGGCCGAGATCAGCCAGCTGTTGCGGCCGTCTCCCGCGCCCGCGCGCGCCGTGCACCGCAGACCGAGCAGCGATCCGATGACGGACATGATGTAGGCCAGGACGGGTGTGACCCACCCGTAGCTGAAGTGGTGAATTTCCAGCACTCGAACTCCATTGCCAGAACAGGGGTTTCGTCATCGGTGACTTGACGGGGGCACACTACCGGCCAGTATTCGATTTGGGAAATTGAAAGGTGAGGTTTCATTCGAATTGCTTCCGGGTGGCAGATTCCCGCCGTTCGCACCGTCCGGAGGCATCGGAATGCACTGTGTGGCTGCGGATTCCATGATGTGTCCGCTATCACTCGGTGACCGGTCCACGAACAACTTCCCGCACCCGGCGAAGTGGGGCACGACGGTAGGCTGCGGCAATAATGCGGTCTCGATATTCAAGGGGAGCGATGACCACGAGACTCACGAGTTATACGCATGACGGATTGCTGTTCGACGTCATCGACGAAGGTCCGCTCGACGGCATCCCGATCGTGCTGCTGCACGGCTGGCCGCAGACGGCCACCGAATGGGCCCGGCTCACACCGTATCTGCACGAATCCGGTTACCGCACCATCGCTCCCACGCAGCGCGGCTATTCACCGGGCGCCCGCCCGCGCGGTCGGTTCGCCTACCGGATGACCGCCCTCATCGGAGACATCGTGGCGCTGATCGACGCGCTCGGCGGGGGACCGGTGCATCTCGTCGGCCACGACTGGGGTTCGGCGGTGGCCTGGTCGCTCGCCGCCGCCCGGCCCGACCTGGTCGCCACCCTCACCTCGGTCTCGATCCCGCACCCCGGGGCGTTCGTGCGCACCGCGCTCACCACCCGCCAGCTGCTGCGCACCCCGTACATGGTGTTGTTCCAGATCCCGTTCCTGCCGGAGCTGGCGCTCGCCGGACTGCTTCCCGCACTGAGTGATCCGAAGCATCCCGCCCGCCGGGAACGGGCACTCGCCGCCTCCGGCATGGACGCCGAACAGCTCGACCGGGTCGTGCGCGACATCGTGCGTGGCGGGGCGCTGAAGTATTCGATCAACTGGTATCGCGCCATGCTGATCGCCGACCCGCGCACGGCATTCCGCGCGGTCACCGTCCCGACCACGCATGTCTCCAGCACGCGCGACCACTACATCGTGCCCGAGAACGCCACGCTGACAGCGCGATACGTGCGGGGGCCGTTCACGCACGAGGTGCTCGACGCCACCCACTGGGTGCCGGAGGAGCGGCCCGCCGAACTGGCGGCGGTCATCACCGCGCGGATCACCGCGTCGGTTCGGTGACCTCGCGCTCGCCGAATCCCGACTCGACGGGAACGGCGGGCGTGGCGCCTCGGCGCAGCAGGCGCGCGAGCGCGTACACCACCACCCGGTAGGCCACGACCGCGGGCACCACGATCAGCAGGATCAGGCGCAGCCCCTCGGTCAGCACCGCGACGGCCAGATAGCCCAGGCCCAGACCGTCGGGCGAACCCAAGCCATGCCGGGCCGAGAGCATCGACAGTGCCTCGCGCAGTACTAGATACGCGACGGTCAACAGCAGCGGGACGCGAATCAGCCGCCATCCGGCGAGCAGCGTCGTGGCATCGGGTCGTCTCATCGGGCCACCTCCGGGCCGGAAGTGAGGAAGGCGAGCAGCAGCGCATTGCCGATGGCGCCCGCTGTCGTGAAGCGCAGGCGATTACCGCTGCGCATGGGCAGACCGGTGAGGGCGGCGGTGCGGTACACGCGGGTGAACAGGTCATGGTTGCCGTAGGCGCGGGCCGGTGCGAGCGCGAACGCGGTCGCCGACACCGAGATGCCGAGGATCACCGGGCCGCTGTCGATATCCCCGGGACCCGAGGTGCCGCCGCCGTATTCGTGCATGGCGGCGAAGCCGAACACGCTGCGCTCCTGGCGGAAGAACCCGTCGGCGAACTCCCGGGCGAGGACCGGATCCGCGAAACCCGCGAAGTACGCGGCGAATCCGGTGCCCGAGGCGCGCGGGGCGTCGTGCGGACGCCCGTCGACGCCCATCCGCTGCCACACCAGCCCGGTCGCCTTGTCGATCTGCGTCGCCCGCACCTGCCGGGCCCAATGCGCGAGCACCGCCGCGTGATCGGCGCCGGTGACCCGCCCGTGCACCGCGATCGCGGCGGCCACCGCCGCCACATCGGTCGGATACGCCTCGCCCGGAAGCGTTTCCAGCAGCGCGTTCGGCGAGGCCAGCAGCCGCCGCTCGAAGGAGGCGATCAGCGTGTCGTACTGGGCGGCGAGATCGGCGGGGAAGGCGGGATCGACGAGCCGGGCCATCCCGAGCGCGAGCGCGGGGTAGGAGAGATAGGCGTGGCCGTGCGGGCTGTCGGGGACCGTCGCCCCGTCCTCGCCGTGCCAGGCCGCGGTGAACTCGCTGCGCATGGACGCCCGCAGGCTCTTGGCCGCCGCCTTGGTCGCGATCGGCGCGTAGCGGTCCCGCCACTCCGGATGCGCGAGCACCACCTGTGCCAGTCCGAGCGCGGTCATCTGGTGGGCGAGCAGTCCCCACATCCCGTCGACCTTCGGACCGGTCTGCTGGTCGTCGGCGGCTTCGAAGGCCACCATCTCCTCGGCCAGCCCGTGCACCCGGTCCGCGTCCCCGCGATACCAGGCGTCCGCGTCGCGTCCGCACCACCAGGCCGGGACCACCGCGATGACCAAGGCGGCCACCGCGATTCCGATCACGATCGAACTCCAGCGCCGCACGTCGAATGACCGGTCCCCCGGACCGCTCCCACTCCCCATCCCCCGAACCTACCTCCCAGGGCGAAACGCCCGGTAATGCCTGTGCGCCCGGTGTCGGTGGTCGGTGGGACACTGGACAGGGAGCGTGTGCAGTGCTGAGGGAGAATACAGACGTGATCGACGCAAGAGGCAAGAAATTGAGAGATCGGTTCGGGGCACCGACGGTCGGATGGTCGGCGGGTGCCATGGCGCTCGTCGGCTGGTAGTTCCGATGTCGGATCGGGAGGTG
>NZ_JBSGBY010000477.1:0-6723 GCF_053601505.1 Nocardia sp. NPDC004722 | reverse complement strand
CTGCCCGCACCCAGCGCGGCACTCCCGGTGCCCGCACCGACGGCCCACGGCGCGGCGGCCACACTGCCGGTCCCCAGCGCCGCGCTGCCGCTCGCGATCAGCCCGGCCAGCCCGATTCCCGTTGCGGCGCTTCCGGTTCCGGCGAGCGCCACGGGGGTGACCGCCGCTCCCGCGGGTGTCGACGCCGCGCCGATCGCGGCCATTCCGCACGCCAACCCGAGCACTGTCAGTCTTGCTACCAGCATGGTCGAGCACCTTTCGCCGGAGAATCCCGCGCGACCCGACATCGCGCGATCACGGCCGACCTTAAGATGAACCGCTCGGTCTCACAGTGTTCGAATCAGCCATCCAGCTATCCGCAAATGTCGATAGCGATTGGCTATTCACCGGCGGGCTTGAAGTGGAAACCATTGCCACGGAACAACTTCGATACAGTTGTTACCAGATGGAACCAATGAGGCCGGTGAGGGAAGCGGCAAGCGAACTACTGGTTACAACCAATCAACCCGAGCCGACCCCCGACACGGTCCGCTCGCCACCCCCATGACATCGATCACATCAGCCCCGCACAGGGGCCGATGCGCCGCCCCTAACGGTGTTCGGTGTTCGCGTAGGCGGAACCCGAACTCGCCACTCCGGCGGCTCCCGACAACAGACTCATGATGACTCCAAGTATGGCGCCCATGTTGATCTACATTCCTCACTGCGGTTGCATTGGTGGATCTTTGTTTTCACGACAACCGTTATCACATGCCGATGCGGCACGCGGCGGATGCGAATCCGCCATCGGATCGGTAGCCGAATCCGCCGGGCACCCAAAGTAAACAAAGGGAGAACAGCCGCAGAATTCGAATGTGAAGGGATGGCAATTCACTTATTGAGACCATTGACAGCCCTCGACATCGAGTGGCGCCGTTCACATTCCAGCACCTCGCGACATGAGTAGCCAGATAGGTCGCCGAATAGGTCACCGAATCTGTCATTGCGAGTCATCGAATCGAATCCGACGCCTTGACCAGCGGGAATCGGAATTAGATCGAACCTCGCGAGGGCGCAGCGCATTTGCGAAGACTTCGGATACGCATTAACGTCACGCGAAACTGCATAATCCGAGCAGGATTGCGAGCTCTCGCGCTCATCAAGTTCGCTGCCGGGGAGGAAACAGTTCGTCAGCGGACAGATGCGATGCCACCGGAGGGAGTGTGGCGTCGCCTGTCGGAAAGCATCAGGGGCAGTTCATGACAGCGGTCGTTTCGGTTCATACCGAACCGGAAGACATTACCGATATCCATCCACCGTTCGCGTTCCGCGGCGTCGCCGTGATGGCCGCGATCTCCACGATCGTGCTGACCGTGACGGCGGGTCGCTACGAGTTCTTCGGCGACGAACTCTATTTCCTCTCCGCCGGACGGCGCCTGGACTACACCTACGCCGATCAGGGCGTGGTGGTCGCCTTCTTCGCGCACCTGGCGGACCTGCTGGCGCCGGGATCGGTGACGGCGGTACGGTTTCCGGCCGTCCTGATGGCGGTCGGCGCGATCGTGGTGTCGGCGTTGATCGCCTACGAGTTGCGCGGCAGCCGCCGCATCCAGTTGCTGGCCGCGGGCACCTACGCCACCTCGTATCTGCTGGTGACCCAGTGCGCGCTGAGCACGTTCTCCTTCGACGCCACCCTCACCGCCGTGATCACCTGGCTGTTCATCCGCTTGGTCCGCACCCGGCAGGACCGGCTGATCATCATCGCGGGATTGGTTGCGGCCCTTGACATGCAGGTGAAGTGGATGATTCCGCTGGTCTGGGCATGCCTGGGCGTGGCGGTCATCGTATGCGGTCCCCGCGAGATCCTGCGCCGCCCCGCGCTGTGGATCGCCACCGGCATTCTCGCCCTGTCGCTGGTCCCCATCCTGTACTGGCAGTCGCAGCACAATTGGCCGCAGCTGGCCATGGGCAGCATCATCGGCGCGGAGCAGGACGCCACGGGCTACGGCCCGCCCGGCTTCTTCCCGCAGTGGCTCGGCTTCGCCGGATTCCTCGGCACGGTGCTGATGGCCATCGGATGCTGGGCCGTCGTCAAGCAGAAGTCGTTGCGCCCCTATCGTTTCATCGCCGTCGCGCTGCTGCTGATGACCGCGTTCGTCGTCATCACGCACGGCCGCCCGTACTACCCGACCGGCTTCTTCCCCGCCATGTTCGCCATCGGCGCGGTCGGTTTCGCGCAGTACCCCCGCAAGCGGTGGATGAACCTGGCGGTGATTCCGCTCGTCGCGATCACCGTGGTGACCTACATCGGCACCCTCACCGTGTTGCCGCTGCCGCCGAGCTGGCGCAGCCAGACCGAGAACGCCATCGATCTCGGCATCCGCTCGGCGTTCTGGGGCACCACCAACTGGGACCGCATGGTCGCCGCCGTCGACGCCGGCTACGAAACCCTCACCCCGGAGGAGAAGGCCCACTCCGCCATCCTCACCCAGGGCTACTGGCAGGGCGGCGCGGTCGAGGAGTTCGGCGGCAAATACGACCTCCCCGCCACCTACAGCCCCAGCCGCGGCTTCGGATTCTTCGGTCCCCCACCGAATTCGGTCACCACGGTCATCTTCGTCGGCCTCGACACCGCCGAACCCGGCCTGCGCACCCACTTCACCGACGTCGAACGTGTCGGCACCCTCGACGATCCGATGGGCATCCCCGGCATCGACCGCATGGTCGGCGTCTGGAAACTGAAGGGCCCCAAGCAGCCCTGGTCGACGCTCTGGGATTCCATGACGACCCTCTACTTCGACCTCGGCCACTGGCACGACCCCCGAGCCACCACCCGCCCGGTCCACTGACCGCCACCCGTGGCCACCGCTCGCCGCCCGGGTGTTCGCGTCGGCCAGAATTGACGGCATGGATGACGCTGTCGGCAGGTATCGCGAAGGGATCGCCCCCGCGCAGCGGGCGCTTTTCGACCGGCTGCATCGGCTGATTCTCGACACGTGTCCCGAGGCCGAGGTCGCCATGGCCTATGACATGCCGGTGTATCGGGTGGGCAAGCGGCGGCTGCATATCGGGTCGTGGAAGCACGGGCTGTCGGTGTATGTCGCGCCGGGGCGGGATGGCGGGTTCTCGGCTCGGCATCCCGAACTCGCTTCGGGGAAGAGCACTATCAAGCTCGAGGCTGGGAGCGCGGCGGGGATTTCGGATGCGGAGTTCCGGGATCTGGTGCGTGCGGCGCTCGTCGACGGGGACGCGCGTGGGTAAGCCGAATCGCAAGCATCGGGCGGCCAGGCAGCGGGCGCGAGCGGGCGGGGCCGATTTTTCGAGCCTGGCCGGGACCGACGGGCGGCCACCGACCGGCGAGGACATCGGCAACGCGATCATGACGGCCGCCATGGACGCGGCCAAGCGAGAGGTGCGCGGTTCGGTGGCCGGTGAGCCGGTCATCGCGTTCGCCGTGCGGCTCGAGCCGGATGACCCACTGCGGGCCGAGGTCGAACGCGGGGTAGCGCTGGCGGGGCGGCACCTGGTGACGCGGGTCTTCGAGAACGGCTGGCTGCCCGCAGACATTCAGCAGGCGGCGCGACGGCGGGTCGACGAGTTCGCGGCCGGGTATCTGATCGACACCATCGCCGCGTTCATGACCCCTTTCGACTCGGCGACCGTCGAGGAGACCTGGACCGCGCAGCTGCGTGAGCTGTCGGCGGAGGTGTGGTGGTCGGAGTCGGCGGCGCACTTCGGCCAGTGGGCGGCGAAACACATGCTGACCACCGCCGAAGCGCTCGGCACCGTGATCGAGGCGCTGGCGCTGCTGATGCTGCTGCCGCGGCTGGAACTCATCCGGCCGTTGCCCGGCACGGCACGCGCGACGGTCGTCCCCCACCACCTCGACGAGAAGATCCTCGGCCGGGTGCGCGGCCTGCTCGCCAAGGCCGAGTCCACCTCCTTCCCCGAAGAGGCCGAGACCCTGTCGGCCAAGGCGCAGGAGTTGATGACCAAGTACGCGCTCGACCGGGTGCTCGTCGACGCCGACCATGCCGTACCGGATCTGCCTGGGGCTCGGCGCATCTGGCTCGACACCCCCTACACCGACGCGAAGGCGCTGCTGATCGACGTGGTCGCCGGGGCCAACCGCTGCCGCGCCATCTTCGCCTCGGCCTGGGGTTTCATGACCGTCATCGGTGACGACGCCGATCTCGACGCCGTCGAACTGCTGTCCACCTCGCTGCTGGTGCAGGCCACTCGCGCCATGATCGCCGACGGCGACAACGCTTCCGGCACCGACGAGTCCCGCAGCCGGGCCTTTCGCAAGGCGTTCCTCATCGCCTACGCCACCCGTATCGGCGAACGCCTCGCCGCGGCCACCGCCGCCACCATCGCGGAATCCCCAGAGCCGCAACGACTCCTGCCGGTGCTGGCCTCCCACCAGCAGGCCGTCGACAAGGCTTTCGAGACGTTGTTCCCGCAGGCCCGCAACCGCGGCATCACCATTCGTAGCGCGGCCGGATGGGATGCGGGCCGCGCCGCCGCCGATCGCGCCCGCCTCGAGCCCTGAGGATCGCGCACCCGCGCTGACGGGGAGGCGTCAACCCGGTCATGCGCGAGGCCGCAGGACCCTACACTCCGGCGATGTACGTTGTCAGCCTTGCCGTGCACGCGATCCTGGGTGTCGCGGTGACGGCCTGGATCCTCCGCGAAAGCCGTTCCGCCTTCACCACCACCCGCGTCAGCCGACTCGAATTGGCCTATTGGGCGGTCGGTTTCGCCTCGGTGGCGCTGGGCTGGTTCTTCAATATCCGCTTCGTCCTCGAATACCATCACGTCAGCCTCAACCCGCTCTGGGGCCCCGGCGCGAGCTGGACCGAGTACGTCTACCTCATGTTTCCCAACTGGGCGGCCGACTCCGCCTCCCAGGACTACCTGTTCCTCAATGTCGCGGTCCTGCCGCTCATGTCGATCGCGGGCGGCCTGCGACACCGCATTCCGAAACCCTGGCTGTTCTTCGTCGTCAGCCTGTTCACCAGTGCCGCCTTCGGATTCGTGCTCTACCTCATCGTCGCCGACCGGCGGCGCTCAGCGGGCGGTCATGCGCAGGGGAAGGTGGCGGATGCCGGTGTGCCGGCTGCTGCGGGTCCACTCGACCGGGCCCGCGAGCTCGAAGGCGTCGAAGCGGGCGAGGAGTTCGGCGAAGACGACGCGTAGCTCCAGGCGGGCCAGGTGCGCGCCCAGGCAGAAATGGATGCCGTGACCGAAGCCCAAGTGCGGGTTGGGATCCCGGTGGATGTCGAAGGTGTTCGCGTGGGGGAAGCGGTCTTCGTCGCGGTTGGCCGACGCCTCCCAGACGAGGACCTTCTGCCCGGGCGTCAGGCGGTGGCCGCCGAGTTCGGTGTCGCGGGTGACGGTGCGGCGCTTGGACGGCGAGGGCGCGGTCCAGCGCACGATCTCCTCCACGGCGGTCGGCAGCAACTCCGGGTCAGCGCGCAATTCGGCCAGCTGGGAAGGGTTTTCGAGCAGCGCGAGCAGTCCGGCGGCGATGGCGTTGCGGGTGGTGTCCGAGCCGCCGGAGAACAGCAGATTGAAGAACGACCGCAGCTCCTCGTCCGAGAGCCGCGACGGGGTCTCCTCGGGCATCTCGGCATGCACGACCAGCGACAGCATGTCCGTGCCGGGATGCTCACGCCGCAGCGCGATCTGGGCGAGCCCGTAGCGGTAGAGCTCCTCCATCGAGGACTTCCGTGCCGGGCTCATGGTCAGATAGTCCTGCCCGTCGGGAATGTCGAAAACGTGCTCGATGAGACCGAAGAGGTGATGGCGGTCGGCTTCCGGGATGCCGAGCAGGAAACAGATGGCCTGCATCGGCAGTTCCGCGGCGATCTCGGTGAGAAAGTCGTGCTCTGCCCCGCTCACCACGGTGTCGAGCAACCGACCGGTCCGGGCTCGTAGGTCGTCTTCCAGCCCGCGAATCGTCCTGGGCGTCAGCCCTTTCGACACCAGTCGCCGAATCCGGGCGTGCCGCGGATCATCCATCATGTTCAGCACCACCCCCGCCATCGGCAGATCCTGCAGCACGGTCCCGCCGTAGGGCCGAGTGCCGCCGGTCTCGGAGGAGTACGTCACCGGATCGGCCAGCACCGCCTTGGTCTCGGCGTAGGTCGCCACCGACCAGAAACCCTCGCCGTCGGGGGTGTGTGAGGTGGGTTCGTGCCAGAACACCGGGGACTGTGCGCGGTGCACGGCGAAGAGTTCGTGCGGGAACCCCGCGGCGAAGTTGTCCAGATCGGTGAGATCCATGGAGGAGAGCGACACTGCCATGGCCAACACGCTATACAGACCGCGCTCGGGCGGAGGGCGACTCGGTCGATCGCCGGTCGGATGGTGCCGTGGATTCGCTTCCGCGACAGCCGGATACCGAGTTGCGTACGCCACACTCGCCGAAACCGAGCCACACCGACCAGCAGGTTTTCACTGGGGGTGGGTGCGTGATTCACGTTGCGACCGGCCGAGTCTTGACTCCGCTGAATCGAAATGATTCGATCTGAATCATCATGATTCCAGTGAATCGACCCGCACAGGGCGCCACCGACGCAGCGGACACCGCCGCGAATCCGGTTGCGCACCAGTCGCGCCCGCGCCAGCAACTGGGCGCGGAGCTGCGACGGCTGCGGGACATCGCCGGAATCTCCGGGCGCGAGCTCGCCAAGCGCGTCGGCATCAGCCAGTCCACGCTGTCGCGGATCGAGGCCGGGC
>NZ_JBSGBY010000476.1:0-6745 GCF_053601505.1 Nocardia sp. NPDC004722 | reverse complement strand
GGAGCTGACCACGGCGGAACAGGTTCGGCTGCTGGCGGATCGGCAACTCGACGCGGGCCTGCTGCAATACCCGGTGGACGCGGTCGGCCTGGAAGGTGACCGCATGACGCTGCTGCTCATCACCCTCGGCGCGATGGTCGGCGCACCGCTGCGCTACCTCACCGACCGTGCCGTGCAGACCCGGCACGACAGCGTATTCCCCTGGGGCACATTCACCGTCAACCTCACCGGCTGCCTGGTGCTGGGCGGGATCTCCGGGGCTGCCCTCTCCACACCGTGGATGATGTTGGTGGGCACCGGTTTCTGCGGCGCGCTGACCACGTACAGCACCTTCAGCTTCGAGACGGTCCGCCTGGCCGAACAACGCGCCTACCTGTACGCGGCCCTGAACGTCGTCACCAGCCTGATCGCGGGCCTGGGCGCGACACTGCTCGCCTACACCGCCGTGCAGTCCCTGCTCGGCTGAACCGGCCGTCAGGCCCGCAGCGTGGTGGTGACGGAGGTCGCCGCGGTGACGGTGGCGGCGGCCAGGGCGCGCAGGCGGGCGGCGGGGAGATTGGTGTCGGGGCAGGACACGATGGAGGCGATCACCGTGCCGTCGGCGGCGAAGACGGGAGCCGCGACGGAGACGACGGCATTGTGGTCGCCGAGTTCGTCGGGCAGGTAGTCGATGGTGATGAGGTCGGCGATCATGGCCGACAAGCGGTGTCGTAGCGGGTCGGTGACCGGTGAATGGCGCAGGGTCGCCAGCGCTTCGAGCATGGGCGCGGATTCGTCGGCGAGGCGTTCGACGGAGTAGCCGCGTTCGGCGATGACGTCGAGGACGGCGGTCAGGCGCGGGCGGTGCAGCGGGTCGGCGCCCTCGAGCCAGGCGGCGCGTTCGGATTCCGGTGCCCAGGCGATGAATTCGCGGCAGACCGGCGGGGCGAAGGGCATGCGCCGGGCGGGGCGGATCCACGGCACCGACGGGGTGCCGATGACCTCGGTGATGACGATGGCGTCGATCTCGCGTTCGGCCAGGAACACCGGCACGCGCTGGTCGTCGGCGAGGCCGTGCAGGGCATCGAGGGCCAGCCGCCGCAGCGGGAAGGCGGTGTCGGCGCGGCGCGCCACGGTCAGCAAACCCAGTCCGAGGCTGTAGTTTCCGTCGCCGTCGCGCACGGTCCAGCCGTCGGCGGTGAGCTGGGTGAGCACGGCGTGCGCGGTGGCGCGGGACATGCCGGTGGCACGCACGATGCGGGCGAGGGAGAGCCGCTCACCGGTGTGCCGGGACAGCAATTCGATGGCCTGCACCACCCGGTGGGTCGGCGGCGAGGCGGCGGCAGCCGGCTCGATCGCCGCGCCCGGGCCGGAAGCTACTGGGGCGGTGGTGGATTCAGGCAACTCGATCCCTGCTGGTGTCGGTCCCGGCGGCCCGGGCGGTCTCGGGGGAATCGTATCGGTCGGGGTATCGGTCGACCGCATCGGAGTGGTTCGGGTGTGCGGGAATTCGGGCGCGGGTATTGACCGCCGCCCGGGTGCCGACCTATCGTCGGTGTCACATTATCGAACAATAGCGTCGAATATTCGACACCGCAAGCCTTCGGGTGAAGCAGGACGACGACGCGACGAGTGGGTTGAGAAGAGATGCGCGCGGGATATGAGCTGTCGCACCTGAACGCCTTGGAGGCGGAATCGGTGCACATCATTCGGGAGGTGGCGGCCACCTTCGAACGGCCGGTGCTGCTGTTCTCCGGCGGCAAGGACTCCGCGGTCATGCTGGAGCTGGCGCGCCGGGCGTTCTGGCCCGCGCCGCTGCCGTTCCCGCTGTTGCACATCGACACCGGGCGCAATTTCGACGAGGTCATCGACTTCCGGGACCGGACGGTCGCGCGATTAGGTGCGCAACTGCTGGTCGGCAGCGTGCAGGACGACATCGACGCGGGCCGGGTCACCGAGAAGCCGGGCGAGACGCGAAACCGCTTGCAGACCACCACCCTGCTGCGCACGATTCGCGAGCATCGTTTCGACGCCGTCTTCGGTGGCGCGCGGCGCGACGAGGAGAAGGCGCGCGCCAAGGAGCGGGTCTTCAGCTTCCGTGACGAGTACGGGGCCTGGGATCCGCGCGCGCAGCGCCCGGAGGTGTGGAACCTCTACAACGGGCGGCACGCCAAGGGCGAGCACATCCGAGTGTTCCCGCTGTCGAACTGGACCGAGCTCGACATCTGGGAGTACATCGACCAGGCCGAGGTGGAGTTGCCGCCGCTGTACTACGCGCACAACCGCACCGTGGTGGAGCGCGACGGAATGCTGTTGGCGGACAACCGATTCCTGACCTTCGGTCCCGAGGAGCGGCGTTTCGAGGCCAGCGTCCGCTTCCGCACGCTCGGTGACGCCGACTGCACCGGCTGCGTGGAATCCGCCGCCGCCACCCCCGCCGAGGTGATCGCCGAGACCGCGGTCACCCGTCTCACCGAGCGCGGCGCCACCCGCGCCGACGACCGTATCTCCGAGTCCGGCATGGAAGATCGCAAGCGAGAGGGCTACTTCTGATGCGCCGCAACCTTTTGCGCCTGGCCACCGCGGGCAGCGTCGACGACGGCAAGTCGACCCTGATCGGGCGGCTGCTGTTCGATTCCAAGAGCCTGTTCAGCGACCAGCTGGACGCCATCGAGCGCGCGAGCCTCTCGCGCGGCTCCGACGGGCCGGACCTGTCGCTGGTGACCGACGGCCTGCGCGCCGAGCGCGAGCAGGGCATCACCATCGATGTCGCCTACCGCTACTTCGCTACGCCGCGAAGGAAATTCATCATCGCCGACACCCCCGGGCACGTGCAGTACACGCGCAACATGGTGACCGGCGCGTCCACTGCGGATCTCGCGCTCATCCTGGTCGACGCGCGCAAGGGCGTCTCCGAGCAGACCCGCCGTCATGCCTTCCTGTCCTCGCTGCTTGGCGTCGGGCACCTGGTGCTGTGCGTGAACAAGATGGACCTGGTCGACTGGTCGGAGCAGCGCTTCGAGGAGATCCGTTCGGAATTCGCGGATTTCGCCACCAAGCTGGATGTCGGCGACTTGAGCTTCATCCCGGTCTCGGCGCTGCACGGCGACAATGTGGTGGACGCCTCCGAGCACACGGCCGACTGGTATCCGGGCCCGCCGCTGCTGCGCCACCTCGAAGAGGTGCACGTGGCCTCCGACCGCAACCTCATCGACAACCGGCTGCCGGTGCAGTACGTGATCCGGCCGCACGGGGAGAACCAGCGCAGTTACGCGGGCACCGTGGCGGGCGGCATCTTCAAACCGGGCGATGAGGTCGTCGTGCTGCCGTCGGGCCGCACCAGCCGGGTCGCGCAGATCTGGGCTCCGGGCGGCGGCAAGGTCGAGGAGGCGTTCACGGGGATGGCGGTATCGCTGACCCTCGACGACGAAATCGATATCGGCCGTGGGGATATGCTCGCCCGGCCCGGCAACCAGCCGCACACCGACCGAGAACTCGACGCTATGGTGTGCTGGTTCTCCGATGACACGCAGCTGCGGGCGGGGAATTCGTACTCCATTCGCACCGCGACTCAGACCTCGAAGATCGAGGTGGCCGACCTGGACTACCGGCTCGACGTCAACACCCTGCACCGGCAGACCGATGCGGAAGCCTTGGGGCTCAACGACATCGGGCGCGTCACGTTGAAAAGCCGCCAGCCGCTGCTGTTCGACCCGTACCGCGAGAACCGGGCCACCGGCAGCTTCATCCTCATCGACGAGACCAGCAACCAGACCGTCGCCGCGGGCATGATCACCGGACGCTCCACCGGCACACCGCGTGTCGAGCACAAGGCGTCGAATGTGGTGTGGCACAGCTCCGCCGTCGAACGCGGACAGCGTTTGAGCACCGGCGCGACCGTGTGGCTGACCGGGCTCTCGGGCTCCGGGAAATCCACCATCGCAGTCGAATTGGAGCGTCAGCTCATCGAGTCCGGGCAGCCCGCCTATCTGCTCGACGGCGACAATCTGCGGCACGGGCTGAACAAGAACCTCGGCTTCACCGACGAGGACCGGCGCGAGAACATCCGCCGGGTCTCCGAGGTCGCGGCACTGTTCGCCGACGCGGGCGTGGTCGCCATCGTCTCGCTCATCAGCCCGTTCCGCGCCGAGCGGCGGGAAGCGCGAAAACTGCACGACGGCAGGCATCTGCCGTTCCGTGAGGTCTTCGTCGACACCCCGCTCGAAGAGTGCGAACTGCGCGACCCGAAGGGCCTCTACAAGAAGGCCCGCGCCGGTGAGCTGCCCGAATTCACCGGTGTCAGTTCGCCGTACGAGCGGCCGGAGTTCGCCGATCTGACCATCCTCCCCTCGGACGGGACGCCGTCCGAGATCGCCCATCGAATTCGAGAATCACTAGGGATCGCAGAAAACTGATGACAGACATCGAAAACGCCGAGCTGCCGCTCACCGAGCCGTTCCTCGCCGCCGTCGCCGAGGCCGAGAAGCTCATCGCCGCAGCGGATTTCATCCGTGACCCGCACGACTTGGCGGAGGGGTACGACTACCTGCAAGCCGGGATCGCCGCGGTGCTGCAGCTGTCGCGGGCGCACGGGACCTCGCACCCGTACCTGGTCACCGCGACCGGGCCGTACACCAAGATGGGCCTCGACAACCCGGACACGCTGTACTGGAGCGCCAATGTCGAGCCGAACGCGGAATACCTGCTCACCGGCGTGCGCGGCAGCACCGTCGACCTGAGTTTCCAGGTGCTCAAGGGCGATTACACCGCCTCCGAGGTGCCCGGCGGTGACGACGCGTTCGACGATCGTCGGTTGCGGATCAACGAGGACGGCAGCTTCCAGCTGCGCTTCGGGCCGCCCAAGGAGAACCCGGGGGAGAACTACTTCGTGCTCCCCGAGGGCGCGTCCATGCTGGCCGTGCGCGAGGTCTACAGCGACTGGGATACCGAGCGCAAGGGCAGCATTCGCATCGAACGCGTCGACACCGTCGGCACCGCGCCGGCCGAGGCGGGCGTGGAAGTACTGCGCAAGCGCTACCGGGCGGCCGGGCGCATGCTGCTGACCCGGGTGCACACCTGGTTCAACTTCCCCAAATGGTTCTACCTGAACCTGCCGGTCAACACGCTGACCGAACCGCGGCTCACGCCGGGCGGGCTGAGCACGCAGTACTCCTCGGTGGGGCATTTCGAGCTCGAGGACGATCAGGCGCTGATCATCACCGTGCCGAAATCCGATGCGCCGTATCAGGGTTTCCAGCTCGGCAGCCGCTGGTACATCTCCCTGGACTACGTCAACCACCAGACCTCGCTGAATCATGCGCAGGCGCAGGTGGATCCGGACGGGATGATCCGGATGGTCGTTTCGGCGCGGAATCCGGGCGTCGCCAACTGGATCGAGACCACCGGCCGCAAGCTGGGCATTCTCCAATTCCGCTGGCAGCGGGTGGACCGGCCGATGACGCCGGAGGACGGGCCCACGATCGAGCTCGTGCCTTTCGACAAAGTGGCTGAACAACTGCCCAACTTCGAACACAATCGGATCGACGAGAACGGCTGGCGCGAGCGGATCGCCGCTCGCCAGCGCGCTTTCGCGGAAAGGATGCTCGGGTAATGACCAGGCTGAAGACAGGACTGCTGGCCGACAAGGTCGTCGTGGTCAGCGGTATCGGACCCGGTCTGGGCCGTTCCATCGCACTGGAGGCCGCGGCCGCCGGGGCCAAGGTCGTGCTCGCGGCGCGCACCGAATCCAAGCTGAAGGAGGTCGCCGAGGAGATCGCGGCCGAGGGCGGCGCGGAAACCCTGTGCGTGCCCACCGATATCACCGATGAGGCGACGGTCGCCAACCTCGCCAAGCAGACCCTCGATACCTTCGGCCGGGTCGACGCGCTGATCAACAACGCGTTCAAGGTGCCGTCGATGAAGCCGCTGGCGCGCACCGACTTCGAGCAGATCCGCGAGAGCGTGGATCTCACCGTGCTCGGCAATCTGCGTATGACGCAGGCGTTCACCGACGCGCTGGCCGAGACCAAGGGCTCGGTCGTCATGGTGAACTCCATGGTGCTGCGGCATTCCGAACCCCGCTACGGCAGCTACAAGATCGCCAAGGCGGCGCTGCTGGCCATGTCGCAGACCCTCGCGACGGAGTTGGGGGAGAAGGGTATTCGCGTCAACAGCGTGCTGCCCGGCTACATCTGGACCGATCAGCTCAAGTGGTACTTCGGCGAGATCGCCAAGAAGTACGGCATCACCGAGGAGCAGGTCTACCAGCAGACCGCGTCCAAGTCCGATCTCAAGCGGCTGCCGCTGCCGGATGAGATCGCGCAGACCATCGTGTTCCTGACGTCGCCGTGGGCCAATGCCGTCACCGGGCAGACCATCGACGTCAACTGCGGCGAATACCACGTCTGAGCTAGGAGTTTCACCACCATGACCGGACGTACCAACGTCGGCACCGTCGAGGATCTGCACCACTCGGCGTCCAAGGTCTGCGGGCTCACCGATTTCGGGTCCGACGACTATCTCGAGGCGCTCGGCGTGCTGCTGGAGTCCTACCAGCGCGATGCCGGGCTCACCGAGCTCGGCTCCAAGATGAGCCGCTACTTCCTGCGTGGCGCGCTCGTGGCCCGCGCGTTGAGCGAAGCCTCCTGGGCGGCCAACCCGACCCACACCGAAACTCGCGTCACCAGGCCGATTTTCGTGACCGGGCTGCCCCGCACCGGCACCACCGCCCTGCACCGCCTGCTCGCCGCCGACCCGCAGCACCAGG
>NZ_JBSGBY010000475.1:0-6751 GCF_053601505.1 Nocardia sp. NPDC004722 | reverse complement strand
GTCATGAACAGGGCGGTGCCGAGCGCGGTGTAGTCGGCGTGCGCGGACAGCAGGGCGCGCTGCTGGCGGGGCGGGCGGGGCAGCGGCGGGAATCGACCGGGCTCCGCGCGCATGTGGTCGGTGAGGATCGGGTCGGTGGAGGTGCCGCGCTGCATGGCGATCAGGTCGTCGACGCCGACGCCGCTGCCGAGCATGGTGAGGGTTTCCGCACCGGCGGAGGTGCCGATCATGACGTCGGCGGTGCGCGGATCCCAGTCCAGCACGTCCCGCGTCGCGGCCAGCGCGGCGACGATCCAGGCCATGCCGACGGTGCCGCCGCAGCCGATGGCGAGGCCACGTCGCTGTGGCCCGTTCCTGTTACTCATGGTTTCGAACACTAGCAGTATTCACATACCGACGGTATCCCAAATCTTTCAGTACATAGAATCGTGGCCATGGCACGAATGACCAGGCCCGAGAGCCAGGCCCGCACCCGCGCGGACCTGCTCGCCACCGCACGCGAGATGTTCCTGCGGGACGGGTACGCCAGGACCAGCCTGGAAAAAGTCGCCGAAGAGGCCGGGTACTCCAAGGGGGCGGTCTATTCCAATTTCAAGACCAAGTCGGCGCTCTGCCTCGAGGTGCTCGAGCTCATCCACGAGAGCAAGTTCTCCGAGCTGAGCGGTCTGCTCGCCGGTGAGGACGCGCTCGAGGATCGGATGGAGCGCTTCCAGAGCTGGGCCGAACGCACACTCGGCGATGTCGGGTGGACGCTGCTGGAATTCGAGTTCGCCATCGTCGCCCGCGACGACGCCGACCTGCAGGCCGCACTGGTTTCCAGCCTCAGCGCGATGCGCGGGGCCGCGGCCGCCCAGTTGCAGGCGCTGGCCGACTCCATGGGTGTGGTGCTGCCGATGTCAGCGGAGGACTCGGCCACCACGATCCTGAGTCTCGGTCTGGGCCTGGGCATTCAGCGGGCCCTGGACCCGGGCATCTCCGCGCGCCTGATCACCGATGCGGTGCAGGCCATGCTGGCAGCGGCCGTGCCTGTCAACGGAAGTTCAGGGTCCATTCCCCGCGATACTGCAATCGGGTGACGCTGACCGGGGGAACGTCGATGCGCCAGAACGACTTCGCGGGCGCGTCGAGGGTGACCAGCAGGGCGGCGCGGATGACGGCCGGGTGCGTGATGGCGATGGTGGGCTCACCGTCGAGGGCGATATCGGCGAGCCATTCGCCGGTGCGCTCGATGACATCGACCACGGCCTCGCCGCCGTGGCCGCGATAGCCCGGATCGGTGAGCCAGAGGTAGAGGTCCTCCTTGGGGACCGACATGAGTTCGCCACCGCGCCAGGCTCCGGCGTCCAGATCGCGTAGTCGATCGTCCTCGTCGCCCGTGAGTCCCATCAGGGTGGCGGTCTCGACCGTGCGGCGCTCGGGCGCGGTGATGACCCGCGCGGCACTCAACCGGCCACAGGCCGTGGCCGAGCGGCGGCCTGCCTCCGTGAGTGGTTCGTCGACGGGAAAACGTGCCTTGCGCATCGCCTCTGTCATGCCGTGACTGACAAGATCGAGTCGGAGCACCTTCTGCACGGACGGAAGCCTACGCGCGGGGACCAGGGGCGTACCCCCGATTGCTCGGTCTTCGCTCACCCCCTCCAGCCCGTGAATCGGACATGCCGGGAGAACCATCCGATAGGGGCCGGTTCGCGAACTCTGTCGGTGGGCGGGTGCAGACTGGGGCGATGGATCGGTTCTCCCCCGCGACCAGAGAGTGGTTCGACGGCGCGTTTCCCGCGCCCACGGCCGCACAGCTGGGGGCGTGGGAATCGATCGCGGCGGGGCAGCACACGCTGGTGATCGCGCCCACCGGCTCGGGCAAGACGCTGTCGGCCTTCCTGTGGGCCATCGATCGGCTGGCGACGCGGGAACCGGTCGAGGGGCCTCGCAAGACCTCGGTGCTCTATATCTCTCCGCTCAAGACGCTGGCGGTGGATGTGGAGCGGAATCTGCGGGCGCCGCTGGTGGGTGTCACGCAGACGGCCAAGCGGCTGGGGGTGGACGCGCCCGAGATTCGGGTGGGGGTGCGGTCGGGGGACACCAGTGCCGCGGATCGGCGGAGCATGCAGCGCACGCCGCCGGACATTCTGATCACCACGCCGGAATCGCTGTTCCTCATGCTGACCTCGGCGGCGCGGGAGTCGCTCAGCGAGGTGCGTACGGTGATCGTGGACGAGGTGCACGCCATCGCCGGGTCCAAACGCGGTGCCCACCTGGCGCTTTCGCTGGCGCGGCTGGATCGGCTCACCGAAAAGCCCGCGCAGCGCATCGGGCTGTCGGCGACCGTGCGGCCACCCGCGGAGGTGGGCAGATTCCTGGTCGGCAGCGCGCCCATCACCATCGTCGCGCCGCCCGCGCCCAAGACCTTCGACCTGTCGGTGCGGGTGCCGGTCGCGGATATGACCGAACCCGATGCGGGGCAGGAGGATTCGGATCAACCGGGCTCGATCTGGCCGCACGTAGACGAGGCCATCGTGGATCTGGTGCTCGAGCATCGGTCCTCGATCGTGTTCGCCAATTCGCGGCGACTGTCCGAACGGCTCACCGCGCGCTTGAACGAGGCGTACGCGGCGCGGCTCGGGGAGGCGGTGGACACCGAGCACAAGCCGCCCGCCCAGTTGGGGGCGTCCACCGAGGTGATTCACGGTGCGACAACGCTTTTGGCGCGCGCCCACCACGGGTCGGTGAGCAAGGAGCAGCGGGCGCTGATCGAGGACGACCTCAAGAGCGGGCGGCTGCGGTGCGTGGTCGCCACCAGCAGTCTCGAACTCGGCATCGATATGGGTGCGGTGGAACTGGTGGTGCAGGTGGAGGCCCCACCGTCGGTGGCCTCGGGGTTGCAGCGGGTGGGGCGCGCCGGGCACCAGGTGGGTGAGATCTCGCGCGGGGTCATCTTCCCCAAGCATCGCACCGATGTGGTGCACTGCGCGGTGGCGTCGATGCGTATGACGGCCGGGCAGATCGAGGAACTCCAGGTCCCGGCCCATCCCCTCGACATCCTCGCCCAGCAGACGGTGGCGGCGTGCGCGCTCGAGCCGATCGACGCCGACGCCTGGTTCGACACCGTGCGGGCCACGGGAAGCTATGCGGCGCTGCCCCGTTCGGCCTACGAGTCGGTGCTGGATCTGCTCGCGGGCCGCTATCCGTCCGACGAGTTCGCCGAACTGCGGCCGCGCATCGTCTGGGACCGCGACGCGGGCACCCTGACCGGCCGCCCGGGCGCACAACGACTCGCCGTCACCTCCGGTGGCGCGATTCCGGACCGCGGGCTGTTCCCGGTCTTCATGGTGGGCGAAAAGGCTTCCCGCGTCGGTGAACTCGATGAGGAGATGGTCTACGAATCCCGTGTCGGCGACGTTTTCGCCCTGGGCGCGACCAGCTGGCGCATCGAGGAGATCACCTTCGACCGGGTGCTGGTGACCCCGGCCTTCGGCCAGCCCGGCCGACTCCCCTTCTGGCACGGCGATTCCCTCGGTCGTCCCGCCGAATTGGGTGCGGCGCTGGGCGAATTCGTACGCCTCGCGGGCCAGGCGGTGGATCTGCACCGCGCGGAGGGAAAAACCGCGACGCGGGCCGCGGGAGCCGATCCGATCGGCCTGGCGACCGCCCTCCAGGAATTCGCGGAGGGACGAGACGAGCAGCCCCGAGCCGGGAGCGGCGTGGCCACGAAGTCCGGCGACAAGGCGAAAGCCACGGACAAGGCGAAAGGCCGTGCGGACAAGGCGAAAAGCCGTGCGGGCAAGACGAAAGCGACCTCGGGCAAGGCTGGAGCCTCGGCAGGAGAGGCCGAGACCGAGCTGGAGCGGGTGTCTCGGGCGGCGGGGCTGGACGCCAACGCGACCGGAAATCTGGTGTCGCTGCTGGCCGAGCAGCGGGAGGCGACCGGCCAGTTGCCGACCGACAAGACGCTGGTGGTCGAGCGGTTCCGGGATGAACTGGGCGACTGGCGGGTGGTGTTGCATTCGCCGTACGGGCTGCCGGTGCACGCGCCGTGGGCGCTGGCGGTGGGGGCGCGCTTGCGGGAGCGGTTCGGGGTGGATGCCGCGCCGACGCCCTCGGATGACGGGATCGTGGTGCGGCTGCCCGACACCACCGATGACCCGCCCGGGGCGGAGTTGTTCGTCTTCGAGACCGATGAGATCGATGATCTGGTGACCGAACAGGTCGGCGGCTCGGCGCTTTTCGCGTCCCGGTTCCGGGAGTGCGCGGCACGAGCGCTGCTGCTGCCGCGGCGTGATCCGGGCAAGCGGGCCCCGCTGTGGCAGCAGCGGCAGCGGGCGGCGCAACTACTCGATGTGGCGCGCAAGTTCCCGGATTTCCCGATCCTGCTCGAGACGGCGCGCGAGTGCCTGCAAGACGTGTACGACCTGCCGTCGCTGCGGGAGCTGCTGGGTCGGGTGGCGCGGCGGCAGGTGCGGCTCGTCGAGGTGGAGACGGCCACGCCGTCCCCGTTCGCGAATTCGCTGCTGTTCGACTACATCGGGCAGTTCATGTACGAGGGCGACTCTCCGCTGGCAGAGCGGCGAGCGGCGGCCCTGTCGCTGGATTCGAGCCTGCTGGCGGAGTTGCTGGGGCGGGTCGAGCTGCGGGAGCTCCTGGACGCGGCGGTGCTCGAGCAGACCGAGCGGGAACTACAGCGGCTCACGCCCGAACGGCACGCGCGGGACCTGGAGGGGCTGGCGGATCTGCTGCGGCTACTCGGGCCGATCACCGCCGCGGAGGCGGGTGAGCGATGTGTGGCGGATCCTGCCGAGTGGTTCGCGGAGCTGGTGAAAGCGCATCGGGCGCTGGAGGTTTCGTTCGCGGGCTCGCGGTGGTGGGTGGCCATCGAGGATGCCTCACGACTGCGGGACGCGCTGGGGGTGCCGCTGCCGATCGGGGTTCCGGCCGCGTTCATCGAGCCGGTCGCCGATCCGCTGGGCGACCTCATCGGGCGGTACGCGCGCACGCACGGGCCGTTCACGCTGACCGCCGTGGCGCATCGGTTCGGGCTGGGTCCGGCCGTGGCGGCGACCGCGCTGCATCGCCTGAGCGTCGAGAAACGGGTCGTGGAAGGCGAATTCACGCCCGGCTCGGCAGGGTCGGAATGGTGTGACAGCGAGGTGCTGCGCCGGTTGCGCCGTCGCTCGCTGGCCGCCGCCCGCAAGGAGGTCGAGCCGGTAGCGACCGCCGCGCTGGGTCGGTTCCTGCCGTCCTGGCAGCACGTCGGCAGCGGGGAGCTGCGTGGCGTGGACGGTGTCGCGGCGGTGGTGGAACAGCTTGCGGGCGTGCCGATTCCGGCGTCGGCCTGGGAGTCGCTGATCCTGCCGTCGCGGGTGCGCGACTACTCCCCCGCCATGCTCGACGAGTTGATGGCGACCGGGGAGGTGATCTGGTCCGGGCACGGGTCGATCACGGCCAAGGACGGGTGGATCGCTCTGCACCCGGCCGAGGGGGCGGGGCTGACGTTGCCGCCGCCGGACGATATCGATCTGACCGAACGGCATATCGCGCTGCTGACGGCGTTGGGGGCCACCGTGATCGGCGGCACCGTGGACTCCGGGGCGCGCGACGACAGTGATCCGGCGAACACCGCTCTACCGAAGGGCGAGTACCAGGTGGTGGCGGGCAGCACCGGCGGCGCGTACTTCTTCCGTCAGCTTCTCGACGGCGCGGAGGGCGAGGACGAGACCGCGGTGACGGCCGCGCTGTGGGATCTGGTGTGGGCCGGGCACATCGGCGGCGACACCTTCGCACCCGTCCGGGCCCTGCTGGCCGGGACGACCCGCACCACGACCGCGCATCGCACGCCCCGACGCGCCCCGCGCGGGCGAATGTACCTGCCACGCACCGGCATGCCCGCCCGCACCTCGTCACCGCAGGTGGCCGGGCGCTGGTCGCTGCTCCCGGAGCGGGTGGCCGACAATACGATTCGCGCGCACGCCACCGCCGACGTGCTGCTGGAGCGGTACGGGGTGCTGACCCGCGGCTCGGTGCAGAGCGAGGGCGTGCCCGGCGGGTTCGCCCTCATGTACCGGGTGCTCACCGAATTCGAGGATCGCGGCCGCTGCCGACGCGGCTACTTCGTGGATTCCCTGGGCGGCGCGCAGTTCTCGACCACGGATGTGGTGGATCGACTACGGTCCTTCGACACCGACCGCACCCGCGCCGGCGACGGGTTCTCCGCCGACCCGGTCGGCAAGGCCGTGGCGCTGGCCGCCTGTGATCCGGCCAATCCCTATGGCGCGGCGCTCCCCTGGCCCAAGGCCGCCGCCGAGGGTGCCGGGCACCGGCCGGGCCGCAAGGCGGGAGCCCTGGTCGTCCTGGTCGAGGGCGAGCTGGCCCTCTACCTGGAACGCGGCGGCAAAACCCTGCTCACCTTCAGCGAGGACCCGGCGATCCGCACCGCGGCCGCCACCGCCCTGGCCGCCCTCGTCCACGACCGCCGCGTCGACTCCCTGGTCATCGACCGCGTGAACGGAGAGTCCGTGCACGGCAACACCTTCGCCGGTTTCCTCACCGAGGCCGGTTTCGCCGCCACCCCCAAGGGTTTCCGCCTCCGAGGCCGACCGTGAGCCGCCATGCCGGAAGGTGACACCGTCTTCCTCGCCGCCGCCCGCCTCCGAAAAGCCTTGGCAGGCAAGGAACTCACCCGCAGCGACTTCCGAGTCCCGCGCTACGCCACCCTCGACCTGAAGGGCCAACCCGTCGACAGCGTAGGCACCTACGGCAA
>NZ_JBSGBY010000474.1:0-6781 GCF_053601505.1 Nocardia sp. NPDC004722 | reverse complement strand
CCAGCCCATCAAGGCTTCCGGCGCCAGCGCGTCCATCGACTCCCCGGCCCAGTCACCGCAATCGAGATCCCGCAGCGCGTCGTCCGGTTCGGCGGCAGCTACTCCGTTCACCTTTGCACGTGGGCCCCGAATCCCTGTCCGGCTCAGCAGATCCCGCCCCTGCCGCGGCTGCATCGGGCGCCGCCGTCGCCGCACCGGGAACCACGCCTCCCGCGCCGGGCACCGTGACTCCCGTGCCGGGCAGCGCAACTCCTGTGCCGGACGCGGCCACGCTGACCTCCACCGACGCCATCGCGGGCGAACCGACCACGCTCACCGCCGCTTTCGGCGGCGCGGCCGACCTCCAGCCGTGGCTGGGGATGCTCGGCCACCTCATCGCCGTCGGACCGCTGCCCGACGGCGTCCCCACCGGCCTGGCCGCGACCACCGCGCCGATCTGGGCGCACGCGCACGCCATGCTCCCGCTCCCTGCCCTCGGCTCCCAGCCACCGGACGAGACGGTCGCCGCCTACGGCCCGAATGTGGCCTACACCTTCACCTTTCCACAGCCCGGCCGCTACCTGGTCTGGGCGCAAGCAGAACGGGGGTACACCGTCATGACCGTCCCCATCACCCTCGAGGTGCGAGCGGGGGCCACCCCATGACCACACCTGACGAACCGACCCCACCCCCTGAACCGGGCGGATCGAACCTGCCCAGAGACACGGCGACACCCAGCGCCACACCGGTGCGCGAAGGGGATTCGCCCGCACGCCGGAGACTGACCGGGCGTGCGGGGCTTATCGCGGCGGCTGCCGCGGTATTGGCCGTTGTCCTGGTCGTGTGGTGGGTGTGGCCGTCCGACAGTGCGAAGCCGGTGTCACGGAGTGCGGCCGGACCGTATCTGGTGCAGTTGCGGGTGGATTCGCCGCATACCGGGGATAACACCGTGGACCTCGAGATCACCGATCAGCGGGGGGATTCGGCTGCGCCGGATCGGGTCTCGGTGGAGCCCGCCATGCCGCAGATGGGGCATGCGCTGCCGCCGAGCACGGCCGCGGTCGTGACTCCCGGGCACTATCGGGCGACGGTCAACCTGCCCATGCCGGGGCAGTGGGAGATCGCCGTCAAGCTTTCCGGCGCACCGGGTTCCGGTAGCGCCACCTTCTCCGTCCAGGCCAACTGAATAAGGAGCACCATCATGGACCTCACCGCGAATACGCGGAGCGTGACCGCGGAAGCGAGCGCGCCGATCACCATCAGACCCTGGTTACCCGCGGCCATTCTGTTCGCGGCCAGCCTGACCTTCTCCATCGGATCCACCTGGGATATCCAGTGGCACTCCGATGTCGGGCCCGACACCTTCTTCACCCTGCCGCACCTGTTCATCTACGCCAGTGCCGCCGTCGCCGGATTCACCGGTCTCACCGTCATTCTCGTCACCTCCGCGGCCGGGCGGGCCGGGCGGCGGGTGGACGGCGAGCTGGGCGGGCCCGGCATCGGGGTGTTCGGGCGCACCTTCACCGCGCCGCTCGGGTACATGGTCGCGGCCTTGGGCGCGGCCTCGTTCCTGCTCTACGGGCTGTGGGATCTGTGGTGGCACAGCCTCTACGGGTTCGACGCCATCATCGATTCCCCGCCGCACATCGGCCTGTTCCTGTCCAGCACGGTGATCTCGGTGGGCACGGTGATCGTGTTCGCCGCGGCCCGGGCACACACGTGGGGACGGATCGGCGCGCTGTTCGCGCTGGCGCATCTGGCCACCAACAGCACGGTGACGGCGCTGGCAGTGCAGCGGCTCAGCGGCGGCGCCGTGCGCTGGACGGTCGCGGTCACCGCGTTCATGGTGATCCTGATGCTGATCGCGGGCGCGGGATTCACCCGCTGGGGCGCGACCGTCACCGCCGTGTTCGGCTCGGCCACCCAGGCGGTGTTCTGGTGGTTCGCGCCGTGGGCGGCGCGCGCGTACGCCGATTTCGTGGGACTGCCGATGCGCGAACACATTCGGGGCATTCCCTCCACACCCGCGTTGATCCCGTTCGTGCTGATCCCGGTGGGGGTGGTCATCGACCTGCTGCTGCGTCGCTCCGGCGTCGGCTCGCGGGTGCTGCCCGCCGTGGCGGGTGCGGTCGGGGGCGCGATCATCGCCGGGACCTCGCCGGTGCAGAGCGTGCTGATCTATGAGGCCCGCTTCCATTTCTCGGCCCTGTTCCACCACGCCCACTACGGCGCGGCGTCGGTCACGATCGCCACCACCGTCGCCGCCGCCGTGTTCGGCGCGCTCGGTGGATTCCTGGGCTGGCGTTTCGGTGAGATGCTGCGCCTGACCGCACCGAGCCAGGAGGCTCTCGCATGATCAAGCGACTATTCGCGGCCGCCGCAACGATATTCGCGGTGCTGGCCCTTTCTCTCACCGGTGCGGGCACCGCCTCGGCGTATCAGCCGGTCAATATCGTGCACACCGAGCACGTGCAGGCCGGACCGTATTCGCTGACCATCGGGTTCAGTCAATGGCCTTTGCGTGCCATGCAATCGCTGGACTTCACGTTCATTCCCGATGGCGGGATCGAGGACAAGTCGGGGACGCTGAGTGAGGTTCAGCCCAATGGCAAGCTTCGGCATCAGGAGCCGTTGTCGCGGCATCCTCGTAAGCGCGAGGACTGGGGGCTGGATGTGCGGTCGCTGGATCAGCAGGGGGCGTGGACGTTCCGGTTCGCGATCGACGGGCCGCAGGGGCACGGTGAGGGGGACCTCACGAACCTGACGGTCCTCGAACAGCCCGGGCCGCCGCTGGGCATCAGCTGGGCGGTCAGCAGCATTCCGCTGATCGGGCTGATCGTGTTCCTCGCGTACGCCTGGCGGCGGACTCGGAAGGGAGCCATCCCGCAGCTCGCCTGAGTATGAAGGGATCGGGAGTACTCACTGCGGTGATTCGGACAAATTCCCGCAGTGAGTGCACCTTGATCTTGTTGTCAGGCCGGATCTTCGAGGAGATGGAGGCGGCGGGACAGGTCGGAGGCGAAGAGGCGCTCGGGGTCGACGGCGTCGCGGATGCGACGCCATTCCGGCAGGCGGGGGTACATGGCGCGGATCATGTCGGGGGTGGTGCGGGAGTCCTTGGCGAAGTAGAGGCGGCCGCCCGCGTCCAGGACGCGCTGGTCGAGTTCGGCGCAGAAGTCGCCGAGTCCCGCCTTCAAAGGAAAGTCCAGGCTCAGCATGTAGCCGGGGTGCGGCCAGGACAGCGGGGCCGGGTTGCTCGCGCCCATGCGCTTGAAGACGTTGAGGAACGAGCGGTGGCCGGAGTGGGCGATGACGCGGACTGCTTCCGCCAGTTGGGCTTCCGCGCCGAAAGGCATCGAGAACTGGTATTGCAGGAAGCCGCGGCGGCCGTAGGCGCGGTTCCATTCACCCATGAGATCGAGCGGGTGATAGAACTGCGTCAGATTCTGGATGCGGCCGCGGGCGCGACGCGGGTAGATGCGGTGGGCGGCCTCGGCGGCGACGCGGATGGTGAGATTGTTGACCATGCCGTTGGGGAAGATGTCGGGCACGGTGAACAGTTGCGGCGCATCGAATTTCAGCGGATTCGCGCGCAGTTTGACCGGCAGCTGGTCCACGGTCGCCAGGGATCCGCGACTGAATCCGGCGCGGCCGAGCTTGGGGCCGGTGCTGATGGTGTCGGGCACCGACATCGAATACTCGTAGCCGTCGTCGGAGCCGCCGGTGAGCAGCTCCATGGTTTCGTCGAGATTGTCGGTGCGGTCGTTGTCGACGATGAAGTACGCGGTTTCGGTGTGCTTCATGCGGACCCGGGCGCGGGTGATGATGCCGGTCAGGCCCATACCGCCGACGGTGGCCCAGAACAGCTCCCGCTGTGCGCCCTCCGGGGTCAGCGTGTGCACGCTGCCGTCGGCGGTGAGCAGATCCAGCGACACCACGTGATTGCCGAAGCTGCCGTGCGAGTGGTGGTTCTTGCCGTGGATGTCGGAGGCGATCGCGCCGCCCACGGTGACCTGCCGGGTGCCGGGCAGCACCGGCACCCACAGGCCCTGCGGCAGGCCGACTTTCATCAGGGTGTCGAGGCTGACCCCGGCGTCCGCGTCGATGATGCCGCTGTCGGGGTCCACGCTGTGGATGCGGTCGAAGGCGGTCATGTCCACCACCAGGCCGCCGCCGTTCTGGGCCGGATCGCCGTAGCTGCGGCCCAGGCCGCGGGCGATGACGCCGCGCTCCCCCGCGCTGCCGACCGCCTTCGCGACGGTCTCGAGGTCGGGGGTCGAAAGCACCTGCGCCACCGACGAAGCCGTGCGGGCCCACCCGGACAGCCGACGTTGATCGAGGACCGATCCCCCTCTGATGTGATTCACCTCCGCCACCGTAGCGGCGGGCACGACAGCGTTCAGGGTGATGCGGCTCACTTCGCGCAGACACTCCCCCACATCGGCCGGGCACGTCGCGGCGGCCGCACACGTCGCGGCGGCCGGGCACGTCGCGGCGGGCTCTCACTTCGCGGCGAGCTGTCACTTCGCGTCGGCGTAGCACTCGACTATCGCTGTGGTGAACGGGAATCGGACCGGGGTGGGGCCGAAGGCGAGGCGGCCCGCGGTGTCGGCGGCGGCGGCGATCAGCTCCGCGACCTTCTCGGCCTCGTCGGCCGGGCAGTGCACGATCACCTCGTCGTGCTGGAAGAACACCAGTTCCCCGCGCAGCCCGGCGGCGTGCATCGACTGCCGCAGCCCGGCCAGCACCAGCAGCGTCCAATCGGCGGCACTGCCCTGCACCACGAAATTGCGGGTGAACCGGCCGCGCGCCCGCGCCCGCGGCGTGCTCGAGTAGCCGGGACGCTCCGGTTCGGTGTCGGATTCGTCGAAGGCGGTGGTGGGCGGGCAGGTTCGCCCGAACCAGGTGCGCACCAGCCGTCCTTCCTCACCGGCGGCGGCCGCGTCGTCGACATAGGCGACCGCGGCCGGGTAGCGGCGGCGCAGCTCGGCCATGTGGGTCAGGGCGTCCCCGGAGGTCTGGCCGTAGATCGCGCCCAGCATGGCGATCTTGGCCTGGGCGCGGTCGCCGCCGAAGGCGCGGGCCGCGAGATCGGCGTACAGGTCCTCGCCGCGACCGGCCACCTCCATCAGCCCCGGATCCCGCGAGATCGCCGCCAGCACCCGGGGTTCCATCTGATCGGCGTCGGCGACCACCAGCCGCCAGCCCGGGTCGGCGCGGATCGCGCGGCGCACCAGCTTCGGGATCTGGAGCGCGCCACCGCCATTGGTGGTCCAGCGACCGGTGACCGTGCCGCCGGGCAGGTATTCGGGGCGGAAACGGCCCTCGCGCACCCACTGCTCGATCCACGACCAGCCGTGGGCGGTGTAGAGCCGGTAGAGGGATTTGTAGGCCAGCAACGGCTCGACCGCCGGGTGATCGATCTCCCGCAGTTCCCATTTCCTGGTGGAGGACAGCGGGATTCCCACCCGGGCGAACGCCTTGATGATGTCGGCGGGCAGGTCCGGGCGCACCCGGACGCCGAAGGCCCGCGACACCTCGTCGGCGAACTCGGCCATGCGACGCGGTTCGCCGCCGCCGGGCATCCGTTCGCCCAGCGTCTCGTCGAGCAGTTCCCGATGCAGGTCCGCGCGCCACGGAATCCCGGCCCGCGACATCTCGGTGGCCACCAGCAGGCCCGCGGATTCGGCGGCCAGCAGCATGCGCATGCGCTCGGGATGGGCGGCCCGCGCGGTCCGTTCGACCTGGCCCGCGTACACCGCCAGCAGCGCGGTGAATTCGTCCGTCCCGGCGGGCAGGGGCACCGTGTCCGACAGCAAGGTCACCGAGCCGGAGTCGAACAGGGTCGGCTCGGTCTCGGCCGCCCGGGTGGGCGCGTCGGACGGGACGGGTGATCCGCGCAGTCGCGCCCAACCGGCCGCCAGCGAGCGCGGCTGCCCGGACTGCCCCTCCTCGTGGCCGATGAGCAAGGACTCCGCGGCCTCGACGTCATAGCAGCGATCGACCCGGACCCCGGCGGCCAGCAACCGCCGGTACAGCCCGGCCGTAGACCGCCACACCCAGCGGTCGGCCTCCGGATGCGCACGCACCGCCTCGGCGATCGAGGCCGCCTCGACCACGGGCCCCGCCGGTCGGCCGTCGGGGCCCAGCGGGCACACCCGTGCCCCGCCGTCCTCCGTCTCCGCCAGCGCCCACCGCATGATCACGAGTCTCGCAGCAGGCACAGACAATTTCGGACCACCGCGCTGGTTGCGTTCTCCGTGGCGGGTCGTCAGGATGGCGGGCGTATGTGTTCGGATCTGACCATCGCGCGCGACAGCCTCGACGGCTTGTCGGTCGGGGACGCGCTGGGGGCTCAATTCTTCGTGCCGGGGCGCTCCGTCCCCGAACTGGTGGCCGGGAAACCGCCTGCGGGGCCGTGGGAATGGACCGACGACACCGAGATGGCGTGCTCGGTCTACGCGGAATTGCGGGAGCACGGCGGAATCGACCGCGACCGGCTCGCGGCGGTGTTCGCCGATCGATGCGAACCGTATCGCGGGTATGGCGGCGGGACAGTCGTTGTGCTGCACCAGATTCGCGATGGGCGGCCGTGGGCGGAGGCGGCCGGGGCGGTGTTCGACGGGGTCGGGTCGTGGGGCAACGGGGCCGCGATGCGCGTCGCGCCGCTGGGGGCCTACTTCGCGGGGCGGCCGGACCGAGCGGCCGCGCAGGCGGCATCGAGCGCCGAGGTGACGCATCGGCACCCGGAGGCGATCGTCGGGGCGATGGCGGTCGCGGTGGCGGCGAGCCACGCGGCCGC
>NZ_JBSGBY010000473.1:0-6793 GCF_053601505.1 Nocardia sp. NPDC004722 | reverse complement strand
CCAGGGACAGTGCCCGCATACTCGCCTCCGCGACCAGCGCACCGGCCACGAGTTGTTGTGACCGATCAGAACTAACGCCTTCCAATTCTGCCCGTTCCGCGCCAGTAGCTCGGCGACGGACAGCTGACTTGCATCCTCGGTCATCGAGACACCGTTTCGATCGGGCCCGACAGGCCGCTGTCGGGCCCACCGGCTATCGGTTCGCTATCCAGGTCGGTATCCAGCTTGCGCAAGATCAATCCCTCTCGCAGTGCCCAGGGACAGATTTCGAGCGTGTCCAGGGACAGTGCCCGCATACTCGCCTCCGCGACCAGCGCACCGGCCACGAGTTGTTGTGACCGATCAGAACTAACGCCTTCCAATTCTGCCCGGTCCGCGGCCGTCATTCTCGATATGAACGCAATCAGCTGCCGCAGGCCGGAACTCGTGAGGGTACGCCGAACTCGGGGACCCGCAACAGAGGGGGCGGCTCCGGTCAGCCTGGCCAGCGAACGGAAGGTCTTGGAGGTGCCGACCGCCAGATCCGGGCGGCCCATCTCCAGCAGCTGCTTGCTCGGCAGGACGAGTTCGGCGTCGAGCCAGTCGCGCAACACCGCGACGCGGCGTTTGCCCGGCGGATCGTGGCGCAGCCAGTCCCGGGTGAGCCGGCCCGCGCCGAGTTGCAGCGACAGCGCGACGTCCGGGACCTCGTCCGCGCCGTTGCTCATCTCGAGCGAGCCGCCGCCGATATCCAGATTGAGAATCCGCCCGGCGCTCCAGCCGTACCAGCGGCGCACCGCGAGGAAAGTGTGTCGAGCCTCGTCGACACCGGAGAGGACCTTCAGATTGACGCCGGTCTCGCGGCGCACCCGGGCCAGCACCTCTTCGGAATTGGTCGCCTCGCGGACCGCGGAGGTGGCGAAGGCCATCAGCTCCACACAACCGGAAGTCTTTGCGATGCTTGCGAATTCGGCTACCGTGGCGGTCAGCCGAGCCGCGCCCGCGGCCGTGATCCGGCCCTCGTCGTCCATGCTCTCCGACAGCCGCAACGCGGACTTCGTCGAGCTCATAGGCATCGGGTGTCCACCACGATGCGCGTCCACCACGAGCAGGTGGACGGTATTGCTTCCCACATCGAGTACACCGAGCCGCACAAGAACACGGTACTGGGTGCGTCACGACTTCTGGCCAGGCGACTGAGCTGTTAGCGTTCCGCGTTGTGACGACAGGGGCATCGGCGAGCGGACCGACCGGGCTGCGACCAGCGGCGAAGATCGACCCGGCGCCCGAAGTGGAACTCGACTTTCCAAGGGAATGGATCGAGTTCGTCGATCCAGCAAATGATGAGCACCTGATCGCGGCCGATATGACCTGGCTGCTGTCACGCTGGACCTGCGTCTTCGGAACTCCGGCATGTCAGGGCATCATCGACGGCCGCGAGAACGACGGGTGCTGCTCGCACGGCGCGTTCCTCTCCGATGAGGAGGACGGCAAGAAGCTGCACGCGGCTGTGAAAATGCTCACACCCGAGGACTGGCAGCTGATGCCGGAGGCCATGGACGACAAGGGCCGCGTCCGCAAGAAGCTGTATCTGGAAGAGGACGACCTCGACGACGAACCGGCGTTGCGCACCCGGCGTTTCGACGGCGCGTGCATCTTCCTGAACCGGCCGGGCTTCGCCGAGGGCATCGGCTGCGCGCTGCACACCATGGCGCTGCGCAAGGGCTTGGAACCGCTCACCGTGAAACCCGAGGTTTGCTGGCAGCTGCCGATTCGGCGCACCCAGGAGTGGGTGGAACGGCCCGACGGGGTGGAGATCCTGCGTACCGCGATCGGCGAGTACGACCGTCGCGGCTGGGGTCCGGGCGGGCTCGATCTGAACTGGTACTGCACGGGATCACCGGATGCGCACGTGGGCACGCGACCGGTGTGGGAGGCGTACGCGCCGGAGTTGATCGAGCTGATCGGCAAGCCCGCGTACGACGAATTGGCCGCGCACTGCAAGCGTCGGCAGGGGCTCGGCATCGTGGCGGTGCACCCGGCCACGGTCATCGCCGAGGAGAAGGCCGCGAGCGAGGCCGCGCGGGCCGGTGGCGGCAAAACTGGACCGAAGACCAAGAAGAGTTAGCTGACCGTTCGGTAACTTTCTGAAATCCGAGATTTTCAGAACTAGTTTCACTTACTGTGCGACTGACCCAACCCCTCATGGGTCCAGCACAGGAGAACACATGAGCAAGACTTCGCCCGCACGGCGGTTTCTCGGTATCGGCATGTCCGGTGCCGCCGTCGCGGCCGGGGCCGTCGCGGTTCTGGTGGGTAGCCCCGCACCGGCCGCCAACGCCACCGTCGACTCGATCAGCGTCTCGGGCACCGATCACGTCGTCGGCCAGACCTACACCCTCAGCGCCACCGTCAGCGGCGCTTCGTTCGGTCTGCTCGTCTACTGGACCGACAACGGCCACAACCTCACCGACGTCGGCAAGGTCCCGTGGCCGGTCGGCCACGCCAGCCTCGACTGGACCCCGAGCACGGTCGGCCAGCACGTCATCGCGATCTCGCAGGGCAGCAGCTCCAAGACGGTGATCGTCAACGTGACCGACGGGTCCACCCCGACGACCACCACCGTCCCGCCGACCACGACCACGGTGCCGCCCACCACCACGGTTCCCCCGACGACCACGACGGTCCCGCCGACCACCACCACGGTCCCGCCCACCACCACGGTCCCGCCGACGACCGTGCCGCCGACCACCACCACCGAGCCGCCGACCACGACGACGGTCCCGCCCACGACCACCACCGTGCCGCCCACCACGACGACGGCTCCGCCCACGACCACCACCGAGCCGCCGGCCACCACGACGACTCCGCCGACCACCAGCACCCAGCCCAGCGGTGGCGGTACCGGTAGCGCCAACGGCCTGCCCTTCGGTCTCTGACCGCATCTCTCAGTTCCCTCGGGCCGCAGCCCGAGACGCCTCACAGGAGTACCCATGCGCAGCAACCCTTCCGGCCGTGTGATCGGGGCCGGACTGGCCGCGGTGGCCGTCGCCGGCACCGCCGCGATCACGATGACGACCGCACCCGCGAACGCCACCGTCGACGCGTTGAGCAGTTCCAGCACCACGCCGGTGGTCGGCGGCACCTACACCCTCAGTGCCGACCTCTCCGGGACCGACAGCAGCCTGCCGGTCGTCTGGGCCGACAACGGTGTCAACCTCAACACCCCGGCCGAGACCGCGCCCTTCCCGGCGGGGCACAGCAGCGTCACCTGGAAGCCCACCACCGCGGGCCCGCACGTCATCACCCTCACCCAGGGCAGCAGCACCAAGCCACTGATCCTGACCGTGGCGGACACCACCGTCCCGACGCCCACCTACACGCCGCCGACGCCCGCCAACCCGGCTCAGCCGACCACGACCGCACCGGCCACCACCCAGCCGAACAGCGGCGGCACGGGCAGCGGCGGTTCGGGCAGCGGCACCGGCAGCGCCACGGGCAGTGCGGGTTCGCTGATCAGCGGACTGCTGCGCGGCCTGCTCGGCAGCAGCTAGGCCGGTTCGTGGCCGGGGTGTCCGGCAGGTGAACACTCGGTGCCGTCGGCCGACCATCGAATCAGGCTGCGTGGAAGTATATTTCGATTCCCCATATGCCCGATGACCTCGGCCTGTGAATAGCCGGAAGTATGCGTGACATCGTCCGGCTATTGCCAATTCACCGAAACGTGTTAGACATCCTGGCCATGATCAAGAAATCCCTCGCCGTCGCGGCCCTGGCCGCCGGCGCCGTTATCTCCATTGCGCCGCAAGCGTTCGCCGATACCCCCGATCCGGCCGCGTTCTCCGATCGCACCGCCGATTTCGTGCCCTACAACGATCCTGCCGTGCTGAGCGCCAAGGACGCCGGCAAGCTGGTCATCGTCAGCCCGTACGGCACCAGCCACACCATCGCCTGCCGCGGCAACGGCGCGGACGTGCCGTGGTACGGCTGCATGCAGCAGGACAACCCGGGCCTGGGCTGGATCATCCTGCAGCAGCAGGAGCTTCCGGGCCTCGGCACCGCGTGGGTCGACACCATGCAGTCCGACCCCAACGCGTAGTTCGGCCCGAACTCGGCGGGGGCAGTACGAACCTGGGCGGGGGATGCACCAATCTCTGTCGGGGAGAAGGCATGAAACCCGCCCGCTTCGCAATTGCGAAGCGGGCGGGTTCTTTTCGTTCGGGGGCCTACGCCTCGAGCTTGTAGCCCAGGCCGCGCACGGTGACCAGGTGTTCCGGCTTGGCCGGGTCCGACTCGATCTTGGAGCGCAGGCGCTTGACGTGGACGTCGAGGGTTTTGGTGTCGCCGACGTAGTCGGCGCCCCAGACGCGGTCGATGAGCTGGCCGCGGGTCAGCACGCGACCGGAGTTGCGGAGCAGGTACTCGAGCAGGTCGAACTCCTTGAGCGGCAGGGTCACCGCCTTGCCGTTCACCTGGACGGTGTGGCGGTCCACATCCATGCGCACGGGACCCGCCTCGAGGACGCTGGTCTCGCTGCCGTTGTCGGGCTCCTCGCCCGCGCCGCGGCGCAGCACCGCGCGGATGCGGGCGATCAGCTCGCGCGAGGAGTAGGGCTTGGTGACGTAGTCGTCGGCGCCCAGTTCCAGGCCGACCACCTTGTCGATCTCGCTGTCACGCGCGGTCACCATGATGACCGGGACACTGCCGCGAGCGCGCAGTTGCTTGCACACGTCGGTGCCGCTCATGCCGGGGAGCATGAGATCGAGCAGGACGATGTCCGCGCCGGAACGGTCGAATTCGGACAGCGCGGACGGGCCGTCGCCCACCACGGTGACCTCGAACCCCTCCTTGCGCAGCAGGAACGCGAGCGGATCGGCCAGCGACTCCTCGTCCTCGACGATCAGCACACTCGTCATCGGGTTGCCTCCACACCGTTGGTTCTGGCCCGCCCGAGGGGACGCTGGCCGTTTTCTTTCTTGGCCACCGGAACACCGGCGGCAAGCTTCTTGTCGACCTGCCCGTTGACATCGGCAGGGTGGGCTGGGATACGCAGGGTGAACGTCGATCCGGTGCCCAGTTTGCTCCACAGCGTGATCTCACCGTTGTGGTTGGCGGCCACATGCTTGACGATAGCCAGCCCGAGGCCGGTACCGCCGGTGGCACGCGAGCGCGCCTTGTCGGCCCGGAAGAAACGCTCGAAAACGCGCTCCTGGTCCTCCTTGGAAATGCCGATACCGCGGTCGGTGACCGCGATATTGACGTAGCCGCCGCGCAGCGCCCGGCTCACCGACACGTGCGAGCCGCGCGGGGAGTAAGCGATGGCGTTCTCGACCAGGTTGGACAGGGCGGTCACCAGCAGGGTCTGATCGCCGAGGATCTCGAGGCCGCTGGTGGCGTCGGTGGAGACGGTGATGCCCGCGGCCTCGGCGACATTGCGGGAGCGCTCGAGGGCCTGGGTGACGACGGTGTCTACGTCGACGGCCTCCAGCTCCGGCAGTCGTTCCGCGCCCTGCAGGCGGGAGAGCGCGATCAGCTCGGTGACCATCTTGCCCATGCGGCGGGACTCGCCGTGCAGGCGTTCGCCGAAGTGCCGCACCGAATCCGGATCGTCGGCCGATTCCAGCAACGCCTCGGCCAACAGGCTCATGGCGCTGACCGGGGTCTTGAGCTCGTGGCTCACATTGGCGACGAAGTCGCGGCGGGTGGCCTCCATGCGGGCCTGCTCGGAATCGTCGTCGGCGAAGAGCACCACGAAGTTGGGGTTCTCCTGCGACAGCGACCGAGCAACCCCTCGGACAGCGAGGCGGGCGCGGCCGGGCATGGGGATCTTGGCGGTGAGCTCGAACTCCACGTCCTGGCCGTTGGACAGCACCTGTTCGACCGCGGCCCAGGCGCGTTCGTCGAGCAGGCGGTCGTGGACCACGCCCAGTTCCTCGGCGCGCGGGTTCACCAGCACCACATCCCGGTACTGGTCGACCACGGCGATGCCGGATTCCGAGGCCAGCACGATCAGGTCCAGCACCTGCGACATGGTCAGCCCGGTGTCGGTGGCGGCGCGCAGCCGCTCCTGGCGAGCATTCACATACGGAATGAGCAGTCCACCGACGGCCAGTCCAACTACGGCCGCCAGGACTGCCAAAAGCACGGCCTGTGGAACGCTCACATCATGAATCGTACGGTCGACTAAGCAGGGTCAAACCCGGGGTGCTGGAAGTTTCACGCAGGTCATAGGCACTTCCACCCTTGTTAGCTTGGCGTTTACGCAATGTTCGGTCAGCGTGTCCGCGCTGGTGAGCGGCCTCGCGGCAACCGCGTTCAGGACGGCCGATCAGTCCTCCGGATCGCCGTAGAGGGCGGTGCGCACGGAGTCGCCGTGGCGGTCGGCCCACTCCCCCAGCGCGAAGATCGGAATCAGTAGATCGCGGCCGGCGGGAGTCAGCGAATATTCAACGCGCGGTGGAGCTTCGGCGTAGCGGCGACGTTCCAGCAACCCCATCGCGGTCATCCGGTTCAAGGTCTGGGTGAGCATCTTCTGGCTGATGCCGCCGATGGTCCGGCGCAACTCCACCGGGCGCATCGGGCCCTCGCGCAGTGTGTAAACGATCACAGTCAGCCACGAATTGCCGAAAACATCCACGGCCAGGCGTGCCGGGCAGTCGGATTCGAGGCCGCCGTACTCCGAAAACTCCACCGGTTGGCTGATCTCGGCCGTCATGGATACAGCCTGCCACCGGCGATGAGCACCCGCAGGTGCGTATCGGGCTTCCTAGCGTCGAATCCACCAGCGAGACCTAGGAGTTCACATGCGTATCGG
>NZ_JBSGBY010000472.1:0-6840 GCF_053601505.1 Nocardia sp. NPDC004722 | reverse complement strand
CGGCTGGCGACCCGCGCACAGGGCGGAGTTGTCGGGCAGGATGTGCGGGTAGCCGACCAGCACGACCCGGGCCTGCGGGGCGCGAGTCTTGATGGTCCAGGAAGTGCAGCACGTTCATGTCCTCGAAGTCGAACGCGAGACTTCCACGCGAGCCGTTGATTTCGATCCGGATCGAGTTTTTACGGCCGGTGGCGCACCGGGTCGCCTCGAAGGTGGCCAGTCCACCGCCGGACAACCGGCCGAGGAATATCGCGGCGTCATCGACGGTGACCGGACCGGTACCGTCGGCAGTCGGCCGTTGCGAAATGAAGGTTTCCATAGTCGCGCTGGTGCCGACCAGCAGTTCGCCGGTCAAATAGTGCGTCAGGTCCACGATGTGCGCACCGATATCACCCAGCGCTCCAGATCCCGCACGTTCGCGTTGCATTCGCCAGCTCAGCGGAACAGTCGGATCGACCGCCCAGTCTTGCAGATACTGAGCCCGGACGTGCCGGATCTTTCCGATCCGGCCCTGTTCCACGAGCTTGCGAGCGAGCACGATCGCGGGCACCCGGCGGTAGGTGAATCCCACCATCGACCGGATGCCGCTCTGGCGAGCGCTCTGGGCCGCCTCCGCCATCGCTTCCGCCTCGGCCACAGTGTTTGCCAGCGGTTTTTCACACAGCACGTGCTTGCCTGCTTCGAGTGCGGCGATCGCGATCTCCGCGTGCGTATCGCCGGGCGTGCAGATGTCGATGACATCCACGTCCGCCCGCTCGATCAGGGCGCGCCAGTCGGATTCGACTGTCTCCCAGCCGAATCGGTCTGCCACGGCACTCGCCGCTGCCACGTTCCGGCCGGCCAGCGCAACCAGCCGTGGCCGCAGCTCCGGCGCAAAGTAGCTGGTCACGTTGCGCCACGCTTGGGAATGTGCGACACCCATGAACGCGTAACCGACCATGCCGATTGCGAGCGTGCCCATGAGACCCCTTTCCGGTGGGTGGTCAGGATTCGAAGCCTTGCGGCATGTACTGGTCCACATTCGCCTTGGTCACGACAGGCGCGTTCAGCACGATTCGCCGCGGCACCTCGACCTGGACGAGGTCGGACAAACCTTTGCCCTGCACGAGCAGCCGGGCCAGCCGGACGCCATCCGCTGCCTGCGTCGGCGGGTAGAGAACGGTGGCCTCCATCTCGCCGTCCTTGATCCATTGCATGGCGTTCTTCGAGCCCGCGCCGCCGATGAAGGCGAATTCATGGCGCTTGGCGTTGTCGAACGCAGCCTTGACGCCTATTCCCTGGTCGTCGTCGTGGTTCCACACGATGTCGATCTTCGGTGCGGCTTGCAGCAGATTCGACGCCACCCGTTCGCCGGACTCGACGGTGAACTCGGCCGCTACGCGCTTACGCACACTCTGGCCGCATGTCTTCAAGGCGTCGGCGAACCCGCGTGAGCGGTCCTGGGTCAAGGGCAACGAGTCCATACCCGCGATCTCGGCGATGACCGGCTCTTTCAGGTTGCGGTCCTGCACCAACTTGCAGGCATAGGTGCCCGCGGACACGCCCATGCCGTAGTTGTCGCCGAGGATGGTTGCTCTGGCCGCGAACGAGTTCGAGAATTCGCGGTCGACGTTGACGACGACGATTCCAGCCTGTGTCGCCTTGGTCGCCACCTGCGTGAGCGCGGCACCGTCGGTGGGCAGGAGCACGATCGCGTCCACCTTGTCGTTGATGAAGGTTTCGATCTGGCTGATCTGTGTGCTCGGATCGTTGGTGCCCTCGGCCATCCGGAACTCCACGTCGGGGTATTTCTTGGCCTCGGTTCGGGCGACCGCGTTGATGGCACCGAGCCAGCCGTGATCGGCCTTCGGACCGGAGAAGCCGATAACGACCTTCTTACCAACGGCATCGTTGGCGCCGGCGGCGCGGCTACCGCCTCCGGTTGCACTTGAGGCCGGGTCGTCGTTGCTCGTGCAACCGGCCAACACCAGCGCCCCTATCGCGAGCAGACACGCCGCGCCACGGGCAGCACGAGTCGAATGGAACATGACTTCTCCTAGAGCGATGAAATAGGAACATTCGGGGGTCAGAGTTTGCGACTGCGTCCAGTCACGTGCTGCTGGAGCAGCACGGCGATCACGATGATCACGCCCTTGGCGACGGCCTGGATCGAGGTGTCGAGATTGTTGAGGGTGAACACGTTCGTGAGTGTGGTGAAGATCAGCACCCCCAGTACGGTGCCGACGATCGTGCCACGGCCGCCCGAGAGCAGGGTGCCGCCGATGACAACGGCAGCGATGGCGTCGAGTTCGTACAGCACGCCATGCGTGGATGTGCCGGCGGTGGTGCGTGCCATCAGCATGATCGCCGCAACCCCGCATGCCAGGCCCAGCAGGACGTACAGCGCGACGGTGTGACGCGCCACCTTGATTCCCGCCAGGCGTGCCGCCTCGGGGTTACCGCCGACCGCGATCGTGCGGCGGCCGAATGTAGTGCGATTGAGCAGGACCCAGCCTCCCGCCGCGACCACCGCAAAAATCACGACCAGGACCGGAACTCCCAGCACGTCGCCGCCGAAGAAGGTCACGAGCCCCCGCACGGTGACGATCTGAGTCTTCTTGTGCGCGATGATCTCGGCGAGTCCGCGCGCCCCGGCCAACATTGCCAAGGTCGTGATGAATGCCGCTATCCGGCCGTAAGCCACTAGCAGCCCATTGATCAGCCCACAGACCGCGCCTACCGCGAGCGCGACGAAAACCATGACCGCCCAATGATATTCGGCCGCCATCGCCTGGGTGGCCTTCGTCGTCGCCCAGACCGAAGCCAGGGCGACGATCGCGCCGACGGACAAGTCGATGCCACCACCGATGATCACGAATGTCATTCCGATGCTGACCACGCCGATCACCGACGCCAGTCGCAGAATCGTGGTCGCGTTATCCGTTGACCCGAATCGGTCGCCCGCGGTGAGCAAACCGACCCCGCACAACAGGACCAGCGCCACGACAAGGCCGCCGTTGCGGCCGAGCGGCGATGTCACCGCGGCCATGACGCGGACGACCGCATTGGGCTCACGCGCCGATGCCCGAACGGCCGGGGATTCGATGCTCGCGTCCGTGCTCACGCGACCTCACCTTCCATCACTAATCCGAGCACCCTGTGCTCGTCGATATCGACTGAGGGACCGTCGAAGACGACTCGCCCCTCACGAATTACCAAGAGCCGATCGGACAACCCGATGACCTCCTCGATCTCGCTGGAGACCACCACCACGCCGATCCCGTTCGCGACCAGGTCCCGGATCAGCGTGTAGATCTCGGCCCGTGCGCCGACATCGACCCCGCGGGTCGGTTCGTCCAGCAGCAATACCCGGCACTCACGCAATAGCCATCGCGCCAGGACCACTTTCTGCTGGTTACCACCCGACAGTGTGCGGACCTGCCGAGCCGGATCAGACGGGCGGACGTCGAGGTCGGCCACCAGATCGTGAGCAGCCCGTGCCTCCGCACCGCGGTCCAGGAAACCGGCGCTGCTGAACTTGGCCAGGTTGGCTGCGCTGATATTGCGCGTCACCGATTCGTCGAGAAACAACGCCTGACTCTTGCGCTCTTCGGGGCACAGCCCGACACCGGCGGCGACTGCCGCGGGCACGCTTCCCGCTCGGACTTTCGCGCCCGCCACCGTGATCGTGCCGGTCGATGCCCGGCGCGCGCCGTAGATGGTCTCCAAAATCTCCGAACGGCCCGAGCCGACCAGACCGGCCAGCCCGACAACCTCGCCAGGACGTACCGCAAAGCTGACCTCGTCGAACCGACCCTGGTATCCCAGCCGGTCCACCACGAGGACCGGCTCGGCCGATCCGTCGGTGGCGGGGCGGGGCGGGAACACGTAGTCGATGGAACGACCGGTCATCAGGCTGACGATCTCGGCCGTCGACACCTCTTCGACGGCCAGCCCCGATGCCACGGTTCGGCCGTCCTTGAGCACCGTCACCCGGTCGCCAATGGCCCGAATCTCTTCGAGCCGATGGGAGATGTACACGACTGCCACGCCGTCGGCGGTGAGGTCGCGAATGACGGCGAACAGCCGATCGACTTCCCCGGCACCGAGTACCGCCGAGGGCTCGTCCATCACGATCAGCCGGGCAGAGCGAGACAGCGCCCGCGCCATGCTGACGATCTGTTTGCCGGCTGCGGGAAGCCCCCCGACCAGAGTCGTCGGCGCGATGTCGGCGTGACCCAGCCTGCCCAGCAATTGCGTGGTGGCACGGTCGGCGGCGCTACGCCGGGTGAACCCCCACCGGGCGGGTTCATGTCCTAGATAGATGTTCTCCGCGACGCTGAGGCCGTCTACGAGATCGAGTTCCTGATAGATGGACGCTATGCCTCGGTCCATCGAGGTCTGCGGATCGGGCAGGCGCACGGACTCGCCCTCCCACAGGAGCTCGCCCGCATCGGGCTGGTGTACACCCGCGAGGACCTTGATCAGGGTGGACTTGCCCGCACCGTTCTGCCCGAGCAGACAGTGCACCTCACCAGCCCGTACTTCGAGGTCGATGCCGTCGAGCGCACGGACGCCGGAGAACTCCTTCACGATGCCGCGCATCTCCAGTAGGTGTGTCCCAGATCTCACTGCCGCTTCCATGACGGCGAGCATAGGCAGGCTTTTGTAGGCTCGTCAAGCAAAAGATCTACAGTGATCCGTCGCATGCCCCCTGCCGCAGAATCAAATGGCGGTCGCTCTACAATCGAAAGCGAGGGACGTGCAGGAGCGATCGGGAGGAGCTTCACAATGCCGATGACGAAAGCGGAGGTAGTCACCGGTGGCGCGGCGCTGGGCAAGGGGGCTCTGCTGCAAATGCTCCGAGACGGTCGCCCACGCACCAAGGCCGAGCTGTCGGCAGAGACCGGCCTCGCCCGCTCGACCGTGATCGAGCGCCTCGACGCACTCTTGGCCAGCGGATTCGTTCAGTACGTCGACAAGGCCGGATCCACCGGTGGACGGCCGCCGAGCATGATCGCATTCAACTCGGTCGCCCGCGTCATCCTCGCCGCCGACGTGGGCGCCACCCATGTGCGGCTGGCGGTGACCGACCTCAACACCGACGTCCTGGCCGAGGTCGAATACCCCATCGACATCGCGGAGGGCCCGGACGCGGTGCTGACCGCGATCACGGGCCGCGGTGCCGCCCTGCTGGCCGAAATCGGCCGCGTCCCAACGGATCTACTGGGCGTAGGAGTCGGCCTGCCCGGTCCGGTCGACCACATCGCCGGGCGGCCCGTGAACCCGCCGATCATGCCCGGCTGGGACGGATTCGCGGTCAAGGACCATCTCGAGCGTCAGCTCGGCGTGGTCTCGCTGGTCGACAATGACGTCAACCTGATGGCCCTCGGAGAACACCGAACACAATGGCCCGACGACCCGAACATGATATTCGTCAAGGTCGCCACCGGCATCGGCTGCGGCCTGATCAGTGACGGTCACCTGCACCGGGGCGCGCGCGGCGCCGCGGGCGACCTCGGCCACGTCCGAGTTCCACACGACACGACTGTCGTCTGCCGCTGCGGCAATATCGGCTGTTTGGAAGCCATCGCCGGTGGCAGCGCCGTCGCTCGTAAGCTCACCGAGCTCGGCACGTCGGCCGCTTCCAGCTCCGATGTCATCACCCTGACCCGCGGCGGCTCGGTGGACGCCCTGCGCGTCCTACGGCAGGCGGGCCGCGACATCGGCGAAGTCCTCGCGACGGCGGTCAACCTGTTCAATCCGTCGGTGATCGCCATCGGCGGATCACTATCCCAGGCTGGCGACCATCTCCTGGCGGGCATCCGTGAGGTCGTCTACCGCCGGTCCCTCCCCCTGGCAACCGACGAACTACGCATCGTGTCCGCCCGGGCCGGAGCACGAGCCGGCATCGTGGGCGCAGCGGCAATCGTTGTGGACCACGCACTTTCGCCCGGCAAGGTGGATCGCCTGCTGGCTGGCTGACGACTGTCGTGAGCAGTTGATCCGGCGCCGGTCGACGTCCAGCGGCTCACGGTGCAGCGAGCCCCTGCCAACCGCGTACACCGGTGCGATCTCGTCGCGTCGTCGTCCGAGTTGTGAAAGCTCCCGCACCCGAGCAGTCGCCGACGATGACGCCTTCAAACGCGCAAAGGTCGACGTAAGTCCCCCAGAACTATCCACCGATCCAGAGAGCATCGGTCACTAGTCGGACAGAAGCAGCCAACCTTCTGTTGCTCGGCGTCACAGTTTTGCCTTACAGTCGTCACATCAAATGTGGCACCCGTCACTTCATCAGCTCGGCGAGAGATCGCTGTAGAGCATAAATCCTCTTGCCCGAAACCACCGAGGCTCGGCCGTGCCACCTCAGCGCATCATGCGAGATTCGCGCAAGCCTGCCTAGTCCGCAGGATCCTCCCCTGTCCGTCATCGGCAGGTGATTCGCAAAGCGAGGTGAGTGTCTGACAACCAACGAGCGACACCCCAGTCAGGCCCCAAAGCCTTCCCAATATCGAGAAGGGATTGCCCTCGTGAGTTTTCGAATCAAAGCCCTCGCACTATTCGCCGCATTAGCCGCGATATTGATATCGGTTGTCGCGCTACCTACCGCGACAGCCGCGATAGACCCTGCCGAATTCGCTCAGGTACAGCTCGCGCGGGGCGGTGGCACCATGGGCGAGCCTATTGCTATCGCCCTGCTGCCCGACGACTCGGTGCTGCACATCGACCGTGCCGGCTCGCTGCACCGGACCACCAACGATGGTACGACGGGTGTGATCGGTTCCCTCGACGTGTACATCCACGACGAGAGCGGCCTGCTGGGCCTCGCCGTCGACCCCGGCTTCGACACCAACCGCGCCA
>NZ_JBSGBY010000471.1:0-6858 GCF_053601505.1 Nocardia sp. NPDC004722 | reverse complement strand
GGTGCCGCGGGCGATCGCCGGGCAGCAGCCGGATATCTCCGTCGGGGATCTGCTGCAGGAGTCGATCCGGATGGCCGACCGGCTGCCGCTGGCGCTGGATGTGGACAATCGGCTGGTGTACGGCGCGGGCGGGAACGCCGTCACCGCGGACTATCCGATGCTCGGCATCGACAAGTTCGACGACCTGACGCCGGGGCTGATCGCCGGGTGGCAGAGCGGCGGCCGGCATCGCCGGGACACGGCGATGGGGCTGGGGCTGCATCTCACGGTGTTGCGGTTCGGCACGCCGGAGCAGGCGGCGTCGGCGGCGAATCGGCTGATGGTGGCCGGCCAGGATCCGCAGTCCCCCGACAAGGGGCCGGTGACGCTGCCCGGCTATCCGGACGCGAAGTCCCGGCTCAATAGCCTCGAATCGCTGCGGACCTTCGTCACCCGGGGTGATTACCTCTACTTCGTCTACGCCACCGACATGCTCACCGTGCCCGACGGTCCCGGATCTCTGATCGATGGCACGAAGAAGCTGCTGGATCGGGCGATCGACGCGATGAAGGACTTCCGGCCGACACCGGTCGACCAGCTCGCCGGGCTCGCCTCCGATCCCGAGGATCTGCTCAGCCGCACCCTGCCGCCGGGCAAGGACCAGATCTGGGCGATCGAGGGCGTGTACACCCCGCACGCCGCCCTGAGCACCGACGATCGCCCGGCCACCTCGAAGGCCGCATTCGACAGCGCCGGTGTCGATCTGGTGGCGCACGCGCTGAGCGGGGTCTACCGCACCCGCGACGCCGCGGGCGCGCAACGGCTCACCGGCGCGTTCGTCGACGAACTCCTCGATCGCTACAAGCCCATCGACCCGCCACCCGGTCTGCCCACCGCCCGCTGCCTGCAAGCCAAGAACGACGACGCGCTCGGCGGCAAGTACCTCTGCTATCTGCCCTACGACCGGTACATGGCCGAGGTGACCGCCGAACAGTCCCAGGATCTGCGCCAACGACTTTCGGCCCAGTACGAGCTACTCGCCTACGGCCACATCTGATATCGGGCCGGGTCCGGCGAAGGTTGCTACATTCGAGTCTGCGACCCGGCAGCCAGAGGAGGACTTGAATGCCGTTGCGGCCGGGGACGATCGTGGGCGGCTACCGGGTGATCAGGGTGCTCGGCAGTGGCGGGATGGGGACCGTCTACCTGGTGCAGGATCCGATGTTTCCGCGCAGGCTCGATGCGTTGAAGGTGCTCAGCGCCGATCTGTCGCACGATGAGGTGTATCGCAACCGGTTCGAGCGGGAGGCGAATCTCTCCGCGGCACTGGATCATCCGAATATCGTCACCGTCTACGCGCGCGGCGAGGAGGACGGGCGGCTGTGGATCGCCATGCAGTACGTGCCCGGCACGGACGCTTCCGTCGAATTGAAGCAGCATCAGGGCGGGCTGGACCCGCAGCGGGCGCTGCGCATCGTCACCGATGTCGGCAAGGCCCTCGATCACGCGCATCGGCGGGGGCTGCTGCATCGGGATGTGAAGCCCGCCAACTTCCTGCTGACCCGCAGCGAGGACGATCCGGACAACGGTGAGGAGCGGGCGCTGCTCACCGATTTCGGGGTGGCCACCTCGATCGCGGACGGCCGGGAACTGACCGCCACCGACGGCCTGATGGCGACGCTGGCGTATGCCGCGCCCGAACGGCTGGTGGCCGGTCCGCTGGATCATCGGGGCGACATCTACAGTCTCGGTTGCGCTTTCGTGAAACTGCTCACCGGGCGCACGCCGTTCCCGGTGACCTCGCTGGCCACGGCGACGCTGGGCCACCTCCAAGAGCCGCCACCCGCGCTGAGCACGCTACGGCCCGATCTGCCGCCCGCGCTGGACGCCGTAATCGCGAAGGTGCTGGCGAAGGACCCGGCGCAGCGCTACGCCACCTGCCGCGAATTCACCGCCGACGCGGCACTGGCGTTGGCGGGCGGGCTGCCGCCGGTCGGACCGGGACCGTTCGAGGGCCGAGCGCCCGCCACCGGCCGATCCGCCCCGGGCCCAATGGTTTTCCCGGATGGGCCGCCCACCGACCTGACCGGCCGGTCGCCCGCTCGCGAAGGGCGGACCCGGTCGCGGGTGCTGCTCGGCGCGGCCATGGCCGTGCTGCTGGCGATCGTGGCGGTGGCGGTGCTCGTGGCCACGCACCGCTCGACCACCGGCGGTTCGGCCGCCGTCACGACCACGGCGGTCGATTCCTTGTCCCAGGTCCGCTCGGCCCACCCCGCCTTCCAATCCAAGACCGCCGTGGCCTTCAATCTCGGCGACGGCACCCTGTCGGCCGATCTCGACACCAGCGACCAGGCGAAGTTCTTGCAGGACATCGGCTTCCACTACAGCACCGACTACCGGGCCAAGGGCGACGAGCCCTCGCCCCGCCAACTCTCGCCCACCGACGCCCTGGTCCCCGATGTGGACATCGTCATCGTCGTGCGCACCGACAAGCAGGCGGGCAACGGCGGCCTGCGCGGGCTGCCCAGCGGGTTCCTGTCCTCCTCCCTCACCCACGCCCGCCTCGTCATCGTCGACGATCCCGCCACCGCGCAAGCCTTCCAAACCTGGACCCCCGCCTCCCCCGACCTCCTGGTCCAACGCGTCGTCCCCTCGATCGTGAAGGTGCTCTGACCGCCCCGCGGATTCTTACGCGTTCTTGCCGAAGCGCTGCCGTCGCATTGCCGTTCGCCGCACAGGATCGGTATCGGTTCGGGAGGCCCGGACGGCAGAACGGAAGGAGCCGGTGATGCGGGGTATGCGAGTGGGCGGCAGGTTTTCGGCGCGGTATCGGCTCAGCGACGGGCGCGGGCACGGACTGCCGGTCGAGGTGGCGAACTACTGGGACGGGCGGCATGTCGTGGTGACCGGTGGCAGCAGCGGAATCGGGCTCGAGGTGACCCGCATGGCCTTGGCGGCAGGTGCTCGGGTGAGCGTGCTCGCGCTCGAAGACACCGCGCTGGCAGAACTTTCGGCCCGGGCACCGGGTGAATCGGGGCGGCTGGCAGCGATCGCCGCCGACGTGACCCGGCCCGAGGACACGCGACTGGCGCTGTCACAGGCCCGCGCACGCTTCGGCCGGGTGCAGGCCCTGATCGCATGCGCCGGGATCGCCAAGCCGGACTACTTCGCGCAACTCGAGCTCGCCGACTTCGAAAAGCATATGGCGGTCAACTATTTCGGTGCGCTGCACGCGATCCGCGAGGTGCTACCCGACCTACGCGAAGGCGACCGCGACAGCATCACGGTCATCTCCTCGATGGCAGGCGTACTGCCCTGCTTCGGGTACGGCGCATACAGCCCCAGCAAGTCCGCGGTGCGGGCACTGTGCGAGGTACTCCGCCAGGAATTGCGCCCCGCAGGCATCTCGGTCACCGTGGTGCTCCCACCCGACGTCGACACCCCCCAACTATCGGCGGAAGCCGCCACCAAACCCCCGGAACTGCTGGCACTCAGCGGTTCCACCCCGATCACCGCCACCGCCGCAGCCCGCGCCCTACTCATCGGCGCGGCCCGCGGCCGCCCCACAGTCATCCCCTCCCCCACCGCCCGCCTGCTGCGCTGGCTAGCCGGCACCGCACCCCGCCTGATGGCCCGCCTAATGGACGCCATCATCGCCCACACACAACCCCGCGACATGCCCACGCGCGCAACCACCACCCACCCCCGCCTGGCCGACCGAGCTTGAAAGTTCTTGCGGGGCAGTGCACGTCGAGGATGATGGCGGGGTGAGTTTGATGAGGTATTGGCCGGTGGCGGGGTTGCGGGTGCGGACGCCACGGCTGGAGTTGCGGGTGCCCGACCTGGACCAGTTGGGGGCGCTGGCGGCGTTGGCCGCTGCGGGAGTGCATGATCCCGGGGTGCAGCCGTTCACGGCGGAGTGGACCGATACCGAGCCCGACGAGCGGGCGCGACGGGTGTTGCGGTTTCACTGGAAGGACTGGGCGGTTTGGGAGGCCGGGGACTGGTCGCTCAATCTTGTCGTGCTGCGGGATGGTGAGGTGGTCGGGACCCAGTCGGTGGGTGCGACGAACTTCGGGGTGTGCGCCGAGGTGAATACCGGATCCTGGCTGGGCCTCGACCATCACGGGCAAGGAATCGGGACGGAGATGCGGGCCGCCGTCCTGGATTTGGCCTTCGCACACCTCGGCGCGCAGTCCGCGACCTCGGGCGCCTTCGAGGACAACCCGGGATCATCCGGGATCTCACGCAAACTCGGGTACGAGCCTGACGGGATCGCACTGCACGCGATCCGCGGCGAGGCGGCGGTAATCCGGCGGCTACGCCTGAGCCGTGAGCGTTGGGAGGCTCATCGAACCGTCCCGGTCGAGGTGACAGGTCTCGCCGAATGCCGATCCTTGTTCGGCTGATCTCGACTACTGGGTTCGGAGGGGAATTGCGCCGATGTCGCGGGAGCCGTCGGCCTGTCCGTGGCTGGGCGGTCGGGGCGTCGATAAGGTCTGGGGATGGGCCTGCTGAAACCCGGTGATTTCGGGCGTGGTGTGCGGCGGGGTGTGCTGCCTGCGGTGCGGATCGTGTTGGGGGTCGGCATTTTCGTGGTGGCGGTGGTCAGCTTCGCCGGGCAGGCTGTTCGGGCGGCGGGTGCGGGGCACTATGCCAAGACCGGGTTGATCGTGGTGTGGGCTGTCGCGGTGGTGACGCTGTTGGCGCTGGCGTTCGTTGTGACGTTCTTCTACGGGCGCTACGGCTGGTCGGCGGGTGCCGTCGTCGGCGATAGTGCGGACGGGCGGGCGACGATTCTGTTGCGGGCCCGGGTGGGTGCGCTGGCCTACGTGCTGTTCCCCGCCTGGGCGGGAGCGCTCGGCTGGTACGGGATCGCGAAGGTCACCGGGCATCTGCCGTGGACCGATCCGCCGCTGTTGCGCCCGGCCGGATTCGGATTCGTGGCCATCGCGGCGGCGGCGTATCCGCTCCTCATCAGCGTCGAATACCTGCGCGGCGGGTACAAGCCGCTGCGAATCACCCTGTCGGGCTCCGGGATTCGCTACCGGGAGGCGACCGGGGAGACCTTCGTACCGTGGGGGCAGGTGACCGGGGTCGATGTCTCGTCTCCGGGCCGACGCGAATCCGCCACTCCGACAATCACTATCCACTATGCCGAGGGGCCCACGGTGCGGCATCACCGCAGCACGTGGATCGGCGGCAAACAGCACTCGAATCAGCAAGCGGCACTGCGCATCGCGCCCGCCGCCTTCGATATCGGTGCGCCCCGGCTGATCCGGGCACTCGAGTTCTACGCCGCCCATCCCGAATCCCGCGCCGAACTCGGCACCGACGCCAGCCTGGCCCGCATCATCGGCTGAACGCCTCAGCGTCCCCGGTGCGCGTCGACCTGATTGCCCAGCCGAGTCGCGGTCTCGGTCAGCTCGGCCAGATAGTGACGGCGTTCGGCACGAGTCACGTCCTCGCGCAGCGGGCCGATCTGCAATTCCATCACCGCGTGCCCACCGGCGTCGAAAACCGGTGCGCTGATATAGCTGATCGGCAGGCTGACATCGCGATCGAGAGTGCGCCGATCGTAGGCGCTGCCGCCGATGGCGGCCAACTGGGCCAGCACCCGGCCGCGCAGTTCCTTACTGGCGGGTTGGTCGGCGAGATGGTCGGCGACCTCGGAGAGCACCCGCAGGTTGGGCAGCCGGTCGGATTCCAGCTTCCAGACGCAGTGGCCGGTGGCGCGCAGCGTGGCCAATACGGCGCGGTATTCGTCGTGGCGTTCGGGGCCGCGGGTCTCGAGCCAATCCTGTTGGCGGGCAGCGCCCCAGTGCGCGATGATCGCCGCGCCCGCGGGAGCCAGCAGCGGGATGCGCACCCCGGACTCGATGCCGACGGTGTAGCGGTCCCGGGTGACGGCCAGGAATTCCACATGGTCGAGGGTGATGGTGGTCAGCGCCGCACCGCAGTCGACGCGGTCGGCCAGGCGCGCCAATTCCCGGTCCCGCCAGGCGTGGTCGTCGTCGGAGTCGGCCGCGTGCCGCCCGAGAGCGGCGATGGCGGGGCCGAGTTCGTAGCTGAGATCGGGCAGCCGCCGCACCCAGCCGCGTTCGGTGAGCGCGGCCAGGATCGCGCCCGCGGTGGAGCGGTTGAGTTCCAGCCGGTCGGCGATCTCGGCCGACGTGCGCGGGCTCGACGCCGCGGCCAGCAACTCCACGATCGCGATGACCCGTTGCGTCGGCGGTGAACTCGGGACCGGACCGGTCTTGCCAGCGGGCACGCGCGTCTCCTAGCCTGAGCCGTCGATACGAATAATCGTCACCTGAATACGAATACTCGCACCGAGGAGCAGGCATGGCAACCACGTGGACGCAGGAGCGCAGCGGGTCGTGATCGCGGATTTCGCCGACCACTGGCTGCTGTACTGTTCCATTCCCGTCGTCGCCGCGCTGATCGGCTGGAGCACCAAGCTCGTGGCCGTGCGGATGCTCATGTATCCGCTCGAATTCAAGGGCATCCCACCGTGGCTGGGCTGGCAGGGCGTGATCCCCCGCTCCGCACCGCGCATGGCCACCATCGCGGTGGACCTGATGTTCGGCAAGCTCATCGACCCGCAGGACATCATCGCCCGCATCGATATCGCCGAACTCACCACGCGCCTGCGCGAACCCCTCGGCGCCGGTGTCGATTACATGGTCCGCGCCATGATGCTGAAGCATCAGCCGCGACTGTGGGTGAACATGCCCGATTCCGCGCAGCGCGCCATCATCGAACGCGCGCAACGGGATCTGCCGCAGTTGATCGAGGACCTCGTCTACGACCTGCGCACCAATCTCGACCAGGTGATGGACCTGCGCGGGATGGCCATCAGCGCACTGGTGGACGACA